>JBJEDD010000196.1:0-7965 GCA_051871715.1 Muribaculaceae bacterium
AAGGGATAAACCTCGGGGTCGGCGGTGCCGTATACCTCGAGGGTATCGGCTTGCACCTCGCAGGTCTGACCTTTGCCCTGCGAAGCCACCAACTTACCAATCACATGGATGGAGGAGCCGGTAGTCACAGCCTTGAGTTGCTCGTCGGTGAATTTGTTCATATCAAAGACAATCTGCAAGTTGCGGATTGTCGAGCCGTCGTTCAAGGCGACAAACTGCACATACTTGTTGCCACGGCGGGTGCGCACCCAGCCCTTCACCTCTACATCGATATCCAATGCCTCGGCGCGCAACAAGTCTACTATTTTTGTTCTTTTCATATTAATCTATTATTCAAATGCGCCCATTTTGAGCAGGTTCACTTCTTCCTGAGTGAGGTAACGCCAGCGACCGCGCGGGAGGTTCTTCTTGGTGAGTCCGGCGAAGTATACGCGGTCGAGTTTGGTCACTCGATAGCCGAGGCTCTCGAAGATACGACGCACGATGCGGTTGCGCCCCGAGTGGATTTCGATGCCGGCTTGGTTGCGGTCGGTCTCGGTAGCATACGAGATAGCATCGGCATGGATGGGACCATCGTCGAGTTCGATACCGTCGGCAATGCGCTGCATATCTTCCTCACTGATATCCTTGTCACACCATACATGGTAGATTTTCTTCTTCACATACTTGGGGTGTGTGAGTTTCGAGGCAAGGTCGCCATCGTTGGTGAGCAGGAGCACACCTGTTGTGTTGCGGTCAAGACGACCTACAGGATAGATACGCTCGGTGCAAGCACCCTTCACCAAGTCCATGACTGTGGTGCGGTTCTGCGGGTCTTCGCTGGTGGTCACGCAGTCCTTGGGTTTGTTGAGCAGGATATAGCACTTGCTGCCCAATGCTACAACCTTTTCATCGTATTCCACGACATCGCTGTGAGTAATCTTGGTACCCAACTCGGTGACTACTACGCCGTTGACCTTTACCAAGCCTTGTTGGATAAATTCGTCGGCCTCGCGACGCGAGCAGATGCCGGCATTACTCATAAATTTATTGAGACGGATTTGTTCGTTGGGATCGGGAATGGGCACTTCGTACTCAATGCGCTTGGGACGCGGAGTGAAACTCTTGCCACGACCGGGGAACAAGCCCTGTTGTTGACGATTATTCTTATTGTATCCGCCCTGCTGATAGCCACCTTGTTGTGGACGTTGCTTGCGGAAACCATTATTCGGACGTTGCTGATAGCCTCCCTGACCTTGGCGTTGTTGGTAGCCACCTTGACCTTGGCGCTGCTGATAGCCACCTTGACCTTGGCGCTGCTGATAGCCGCCCTGACCTTGGCGCTGCTGGTAGCCACCTTGACGCTGCTGATAGCCACCTTGACGTTGCTGATAGCCGCCTTGACGTTGCTGGTAACCGCCTTGACGCTGTTGGTAGCCGCCTTGACGCTGCTGGTAGGGGCGCTGCTGATACTGACGCGGTTGGTAACCCTGCTGTCCCTCTTCGCCGTTGGATGCAGTTTGACCTTCAGCCGATGTATTCTCTGCTCCTTCGGCATTGTTGTTGTTATAAGGACGATTGTACTGATAGCCCTGATTGTACGGGCGCTGTCCATAGGGACGATTGTAATTGCGATGCTTTCCGTAGGGCACACGCGGACGCTCTACGTTGTTGCCATCGGCACCTTCATTCTCTCGACGAGGATACGATACGCGATCAAAACGTACTCGCTCATTGCTCTCATCATTTGTTCCTGGATTAGGCATCGCGCCAATTCTCGGGCGCTTTACTTTCTTTTCGCCTCCATTGTTGTCGATAGTATCCATACTACTTCTTTTTTTGGTTTTTCGGTGTTTATTATTCTGCCTCTCGGCTTGATTTGATATTAAATTTGTCTACAATTAAAAAAATAAATGTTGTGTACCTAAAAATGAGGATATTAGACCCTCTGCGTTTTCGACCGCAAAGGTAATACTTTTTTTCTTAAAAACAAACCCTTATCAAAAAAAGTTCTACACATTATATAATTGTAGAGTGGCGTTGCACAGAAAGCAGAATTTTAGTACCTTTGCAGAAAATCTATTAATATCTGATATGGCACAAATAGGAACCCCTCTGACGTCGGTAGGCGTCAAAGCAATGCTCTTGGGCAGTGGAGAACTTGGTAAAGAAGTAGCAATCGAGCTGTTACGCCTCGGCGTAGAGGTCATTGCGTGTGATAAATATGACAACGCGCCGGCGATGCATGTAGCACAACGTCGACGCGTTTTCAATATGCTCGATGCTCAGGCGCTACGTAGTGCCATAGAGGAGGAAAAGCCCGACCACATCATTCCGGAAGTGGAGGCAATCGCTACCGGCGAGTTGGTGGTGCTTGAGGAAGAGGGCTACAATGTCACCCCGACAGCTCGCGCAGCTAGCTTGACGATGAATCGCGAGGGCATCCGTCGTCTCGCCGCCGAGGGATTGGGCTTGCCCACCTCGCCCTATCGCTTTGCCGATACCCGCGAGGAATTTGATGCCGCCATCGCTGCCATTGGCTTGCCCTGCGTGGTGAAGCCGGTGATGAGTAGCAGCGGACACGGACAGACCACGGTGCGCCGCGCCGAGCAAATCGATGCTGCATGGCACGAAGCCCAAGAGGGCGGTCGCGCCGGCGCCGGAAGGGTCATCGTTGAGGGATTTGTAAATTTTGATTATGAGATCACCTTGCTCACAGTTCGCTCGGTGTCGGGCACGACATTCTGCGAGCCTGTTGGGCACGTGCAAGTCGAGGGCGACTACCGCGAGTCGTGGCAGCCACAGCCGATGAGCGCCATCGCCATCGAGCGAGCCCGCAATATCGCCCGCGCCGTCACCGATGCCCTCGGCGGCTACGGCATCTTTGGCGTCGAACTATTTGTGAAGGGCGACGAGGTGATATTCAGCGAAGTGTCGCCACGCCCACACGACACAGGCATGGTGACTATGATATCTCAGGACCAGAGCGAGTTTGCACTCCACGCTCGCGCCTTGATGCACCTGCCGGTACCGGCAATCCGCTTCTATGGTCCGTCGGCATCGCGCGCCATCGTAGTTGAAGGCGATAGCGACAAGGTGGTTATGGGCAATCTCGAGGAGGTGCTCGCCGAGGAAGGCGTGCAATTGCGCATCTTCGGCAAGCCCGAGGTCAAGGGGCATCGCCGCATGGGTGTACTCCTCGCTACTGCCGATAGCGTTGAAGAGGCTCGCGCCAAGACGCTCCGCGCCTACAATGCCTTAAACATCAAAGTATTACCCCGATGAGCGAAGTGCGAAGCCTCACAATTATGTTGTTGATGGCAGATACGGCGCGTGCCGATATCGCCATCAAGGGCGACCGCACCTACTATCGCTTTGCCACCGAAGCGTCATTGGAAGACGGCGATATCGCGGGAGTGCCCGATGTGGCACACCTTGCCGATGATGTTCTCAGTGCCGCGCAAGCACGCGAGGGCGAGGCTCCTTTGGGCGAAGGAATGAAGGTGCAAATTTTCGTCAACAACTGTGCACAAGCCATCACAACCTCGGAAGCGTCGCTACGTCGCTTGGTGGCTGCGTTGGAACCTGTAGCAGTGGAATTCGCCTTCCTGCGCGGATTTTTGGCTTAATTAAAACCGAATAATTTGTGGGCATTGGCTGTGGTAACACGGTCGATGTCCTCAACGTTTATACCCATATATTGAGCGATATGAGCGGCAATATATGGCAAGAAAGCGCTCTCGTTGCGCTTGCCACGCATAGGCACCGGTGCCAAGAATGGGGCATCAGTCTCCAGCAACAGACGATCAAGCCCGATAGTCGGTAACACCTCGCGCAATCGTGAGTTCTTGAAAGTGACAATGCCGTTGATGCCAAAATAGAAATCACCGACCTGGCGAATAGCCTCGACATCAGCCTCCGAGCCACCGAAACTGTGAAAGACGCCACGCACGCCGGGGTGATTGCGCAATACACTCAGGGTGTCCTCAAGCCCATCGCGACTATGGATGATAATGGGGAGGTTTGCCTTAACAGCGCAGTCCACTTGGATATCAAACACCTCAATCTGCTCGTCACGACGGCTCGTATCCCAATGGTAGTCAACACCAATCTCACCGACAGCCACATGGGGGTGATTGCCGTCGAGTTCTGCCATCAATTGTGCGACCACATCGCGCCAATCGTCGCCAATCTCGGTGGGATGTAAGCCCGTGGCAGTGAATACCTTACCCGGGAATTGAGCGGCAAGAGTCTTGTTCGGGGCAAGGCTTGCAAGGTCGACATTTGCGAGTATCATCTGCCCTACTCCGGCAGCAAAGGCACGGCGCACGGCAGCCTCACCGCCACCATCGACGGCATACTCCTCCATACATAAATGTGTGTGAGTATCAATCATTTACTGCGCTCATTGAGTTTTATTGCCAAGGACACGAAACGCTCGCGATAGCCATCCAACAGATTTGCCGGCAAGGCATTCATAGCATCAAGGGCATACTTGCTGATGAGAGCGGCACACTCCTGCGACAAGCCCAAGGAGTCGTATACAGCCTTTACGCCGGCAACCACCCTGCCGGTAACGCCTTGTATTTGATATGCACTCTCAACTCGGTCGCCAGCTAACTCTGTAGCGCGGATTAGCAACCATGTCTTCTTGCGGGTAATGATGTCATTACCAATATTCTTGCCAAAGACAGTGGGGTCGCCATATACGTCGAGCCAGTCGTCGCGCAATTGGAAAGCCAAGCCGAGAGCCTCGCCATAACGATACATGGCATCGACAGTAGCCTCGTCGGCACCGCCCATAATGGCACCCATGGCACATGCAGCGCCCAAGAGCACAGAGGTCTTGAGGCGTATCATCTCGATATACTCATCAACGGTCACACCATCGCGGTGCTCAAACTCGGTATCCAACTGCTGCCCCTCATAGACCTCGAGGGCGGTGCGATTGAATAGCGCAAGTAGTTGTTGCTCACGACCTTTTGCGCAGTCACACAGGCGCATATATGCCATGGTGAGCAGTGCGTCGCCCGAGAGGATGGCTTGCACATCGCCCCATCGACGATAAACGGTGGGACGCCCGCGCCGACGCGCCGAGCGGTCCATCACATCATCGTGGATAAGGGTGAAATTGTGAAACATCTCGATAGCAAGAGCCTGATTGATAGCATCTTTCACTTCGCCACCCACAGCCTCGCAAGCCATTAGCACCAACATCGGGCGCAAGCGCTTGCCACCGCCGGCAAGTGTGTAAGCCACCGGGCGGTACAATCCGGTGGCACGACGAGGATACTTCAACGCTGCAATCGCAGCCTCTATCTGCTCTAATAGGTCTTTTTCTTCTGTCATTATGTAGGCTTTTTCGTGTTCAAGCACAAAATTAATAAATTTATGAAAAACCGCCAAAAATTTTTGCCAATTCAATCAAAAGCACTAACTTTGCAGTCGCTAACGCGCACTCGGGGTGTAGCACAGTTGGTTAGCGCGCCACGTTCGGGACGTGGAGGTCGGAAGTTCGAGTCTTCTCACCCCGACATATTTTCTTATTAATGGCTGTAATTCAAGCGATTACAGCCATTTTTGGGAGATTAACCGGAACAGAAAAAGAACACGGTCTGAGACGATAATTTTTTGTTTAACCCGGCGTTTTCATCTCGAAAATGCCAAAAAAAATGCGCAAAAAATTTTCCATCGCGCCTAAAAGTAAAGGCTACAGCGAGCAAATCGAGCGAAACAACAACGTTGCCCAGGTCCTTCAGTACAAGCCTCCGGTCTATTGCGAGAACGGTGCCGGCGCTTACATCGACTTTATGGCGTTCGACCCTGTCAAGGGTGCCATGCGTCGGAAAACGATTAAACTCAACCACATCAAAGGGGCAAAAGCCCGTCGCGACTATGCTCGGGAATCGATTAAACGCTTAACCCATCAGTTAAGCAATGGTTGGAATCCATGGGTGATGAACGACACGTCAGACCTCAATTTATTCGAGGACGCATTAACTCGATATGAGATGCATGTCGAGAAGATGTTAAGTAACGGCTATTTCCGCAAGGAGACATACAACGGCTACAAGTCCAACATCAAGGTCCTCCGCGAGTACGCTGCCAAGAAAAATCGCATCTACTATCTCTTTCAGTTCGACCGTAAATATTGCGTCGACTTCCTCGATTACATCTTCATCGACCGTAACAACGGCGCTCAGACGCGCAACAATTATCTCAACTTCCTGCGCGTGTTCAGCGGGTTCCTCGTCGAGAAAGGCCTGCTTAAGACCAAGCCGACCGAAGGTATAGCACCCATCAACCGACGCCTCTATACCAAGGAGCGCGAGTGCATCCCACCGGAGGTCGTCGGCAAAATCTCCAAGTACTGCATGGACCGCGACCCCCACTTCCTCTTTGCCTGCTACTTGCTGTATTACTGCTTCATCCGCCCGGTAGAGATGACTCGCCTACTCATCAAGCACTTCAATATCCAGTCGTGCACGCTTACGATTCCGGGTTCATGTAGCAAGAATAAGATGACACAGACCGTGACCATCCCCAAGAAGGTGCTACTGTATGGCATAAGCATCGGTGTGTTCTCGGCTCCGGGTACCGACCACGTCTTCTCGATAGGGCTCAAGCCGGGCAATGAGGAGATAGACACTAAGTTGTTCCGCGACCACTGGGCAAAGGTGCGTCAAGCGCTGCGCCTCAAGCCACAGTGGAAATTCTACTCTCTCAAGGATACAGGAATAACCGAGATGTGCGACAACAATATGGCATCCATCGCCGTGCGCGACCAGGCACGTCACTCATCGCTTGCCATCACTGACATCTACACCCGCCATCGCGCCAAAGCCAACAAGGATATCATTGACATGGACGGGTCACTTTAGTCCTCGATAACAGCCCAAAATTCGCCCTCTAATAACTGCGACATGCCATTCTCGGTAATCGTCGCAGTTATTTTTTCGCACACATAACGCTTGCCGGAGATATAAAACATCGCGCGAGGGTTGGGGATTTTATCGCCGAGCCATTTGAACTTAAACTTACGCGACGGGTCAACCTTGGGGAAGGCAGCGCGGTAGGAGGTATCGCCATAGAGGCGCATGCTGCAATCAGGATATGGAATGTACTCCCAGTCCTGGGTGATAACGGCACGGTCGACAATAGGATATGGCCGAGGGTTCGCATCGTTGATCCCCATCCAAAATGCCACATATATAACACTGTAATATGATGGTGTAGACTTCTCGCCCGACTCGAGCATCGCCGCAGCGAGCGGTTGCCTGATTGAGGTATCATCCCACGAAAGATTAGGATAGGACTCGCCATACTCGTCTTGCTCGGAGTAAGCCTCATCTCCGGGCGACAGATGTAGCATGTAACCATTGTCCAGATCCACCGAGACATATGTGTCACGGACACATGCCGGAACGAAGTCGATTTCCTCGCTGCTCATATCTTCAGAGTCCGGGCATCCGGCACCAAATAGGTTGACCGGTTGTGCCACATATACTTGCGAGTATTTAGTCTTCTTATCATAAGTCTTCACAGGCTCGGTCCCAATAGACCGATGGACGAAATATGTATCAACGTCCTCGGCATAGATTAAACTCCCTGCGTTATAATACTTAATATTTCCCACTTCGCCATCGATTATCAGAGCCTGTCGTTTGCACACTCTTAGAGCGGATTCAAGGTCAGAGAAAGTCTCCTTCGTAATAGCGTTTTCGATGAACCAGTCACATGAGTAGTATTTCGACATTTCGTGCCCGGCATCTTTGTAGGTCAGACGTTTTTGCGCGATATATTCGCAATTAGAGTTCCCCTCGGCAGAGACTTCTACATCGTACTCATCAGTGATATTATCAAGCCGAACGGGCTCAACTCTCGAATAGGTGTCGCTGATGAACGACATGGTTATTGTTTTTCGTCTATTATCGAAGTCAAACAGGCAGCCTAAAAACAACTCGAGTTTCTCAAAGAACTCCGTCA
>JBJEDD010000197.1:0-2059 GCA_051871715.1 Muribaculaceae bacterium
TGGTAGCCATGGCGCTCACATTATCCATAAAATCAAGAAATTACCGGCTGTCGGCAGCGCCGTTGCGCCTCGGTAGCCTCTTTGAGAAGAAGTCGCTGATGCCGGCTGTCACGCAGTTCTTCTTTATGATGGCATTCGGTGTCGTGGAGGTCTACGTGGCGATATATGCCGCGAGGTGCGGGCTGCCCAATGCCGGTATGTACTTCATAGTGATGGCGTTGGCGACAGTCGCCGCGCGTATCTTCCTGGGTCGTGCCATTGACCGCCATGGGGTCGCCGGCTTGATTTATAGCGGATTAGCCGCAATTGTGGCTGGCTTGTTGGTCTTGGTGTTTTTGCACAACATGGTGTGCTTCCTGCTGTCGGGCGCGTTGTTGGGCTACAGCTTCGGTGCGGTACAGCCGTCGCTGCAGACCTTGGCGATGCAGTCGGTGGCACCTGAGCGCCGCGGTGCCGCCAACTCCACCTTCTTTGTCGCATTCGATGCCGGCATCGCCCTGGGCGGCTTCCTTGCCGGCTTGATGGTCAAATACTTCAGCTACGACACGATGTTCCTGTGGCTCATCGCGCCGTGTGTGGTGTCGCTGTTGTGCTTTAGGCTTATGAGTAGAGGAAACGCTTGATCGAGCGCTTGGGAGTCTTGACAAACTCCTCTTGCATAAGCTCGATGCGGGCGATTTGCTCGTATGGTGCGACGAGCTTGTTGACGTCGCGGCGGTTTTGCTCCATGATGGCGATGATGTCGCGCTCGGTGAGGCGGTCGTTCTTGACAGCCTCGGGGTCGGGATAAACGAGTGCCTCGAGGTGGCCGTTGCGGTCGAGGACAAGGCTCTCGCCCACATAGGGCATATTGTTGAGCTTAGCCTCGATTTCCTCGGGGTAGATATTCTGCCCGTTGCCCGAGAGAATCATGGTCTTGCATCGGCCCTTGAGGAAGATGATGCGTCCGTCGTCGCCACCGATAGTGCCCATATCGCCGGTGTGGAGCCAGCCATCCTCGTCGATGGCAGCTGCGGTGGCTTCGGGGTTTTTGTAGTAACCGAGCATCACATTCTGCCCGCGCACGACGAGCTCGCCATAGGGGTCGCTCTCGTTCTCGCGGATAATCTTTGCCTCCATGCAGGGGAGCAATCGCCCGACAGAGGTGGGCACGAACTCGCGCGAAGGCATATAACTGATGAGCGGGCAGCACTCGGTCATGCCGTAGCCCACGGTGAAGGGGAAGTTGATGCGATAGAGAAACTCCTCGACCTCGGGGTTGAGGGGCGCGCCACCGATGATGACCTCCTCGAATTGTCCGCCGAACGCCTCGACCAGCTTGGCGCGGATGCGGCCGTAGATGGCGCGGTCGAGCATGGGCACGGCGAGTATCCAGCGGATGGGCTTCTTGGTGATCATCGGGACAATCATCTTGCGGTAGATTTTCTCCAAGACCAGGGGCACTGAAATCACGATGGTTGGCTTGACCTTAGCCATCGCCTTGAGGATGGTCTGCGGGGTAGGGGCTTTGCCGAGGATGGTGAGGTGGGTGCCTACCGAGAGGGGCAGGAGCATGTCGATGGCGCAGCCGTAGGCATGGGCGAGCGGTAGGAACGAGAGGGCTCGCGAGCCTTGATAGTGGATGCGCAGGCTCTGAGTGAAGCCCACGTTGCCGGCTACCGAGTCGTAGCTGAGGAGCACGCCCTTGGAGTAGCCTGTGGTGCCCGATGTGTAGTTGAGGATAGCCACATCGTCGTTTCGGCGGGGCACATATATGATATCGGTGCGCGAGAAGCCGTTGGGGTAGCGCTTGGCGAAGCGGCGCGACAGACTTTTGAAGGCTTTGTCGCATGCCGGGTCGTAGCAGTGGAGCATCTTGACCGAGTCGAGCGAGAATACGGCTTGGAGAGCCGGGAAGTCGTTGCCCTTGATTTGCTCCCAAATGCTGTCGGCGACAAAGAGCAGCTTGGCATCGCTGTGGTTGATGATATGGGTAGCATCAACGGGGTTGAAATCGTTGAGAATGGGCACGATGACCGAGCCGTAGGTGAGCGACGCCATGAATATGTAAATCCATCGC
>JBJEDD010000198.1:0-7946 GCA_051871715.1 Muribaculaceae bacterium
AAATTAGAACTTTATTTTTAATTTGGCAACAAATTTGATGATTTTTTTTAATGTTTTATAGCATATATTTCACGCAATAATGGCGTATAATGTTATAAATCAAATATTTAAATCATCAATATTGCAAATAAATAAAAGGCACTAAGTCGCTGGAGCGAGCCTGTATGGCGATAAAAATCACCAATGCAAGTATCAAGCCTCGCACCACCGCAGGCATGGAGCCATAAAGAGAGACGACTCGAGAGTTCCACGAGGTGGGCAGATAGTGCATCACATAGCCGGCAACAATGGCAACAACGATGAGCGGATAACCGGCTACAAACTGCCCTATCACCGAGGCATGGAAATTGCAAAATATTTGCTCGAATATGACTGACAACTTATCAATAGAGTCGGCACGGAAAATCACAAAGCCCACGAGCGATAGAGCCATGGTAATGCATATGTTGAAGATACGAGCCGCGAGAGTGCCACGCAAGAAAGCCGGAGCAATGTGTATAGACTTTACCATCTTGTGGAGGACCAAAAGGAGACCCTGGTAAGCGCCCCAAAGCAAATACATCCAACTTGCCCCATGCCACAGACCGCCGAGGACCATAGTAATGAAGTTATTGAAGTATGTGCGCAACTTGCTGCAACGGCTACCACCCAAGGGGAAGTATAGGTAGTCGCGAAGCCATGTCGACAGAGAGATGTGCCAGCGGCGCCAAAACTCCGATGGGTTTTGAGCCTTAAATGGAGCATCAAAATTCTGCTTGAAACGATAACCCAAGAGGAGGGCCAAGCCGATAGCCATATCGGAGTAACCCGAGAAGTCGCAGTAAATCTGGATGGTGAAGCCGAAGCAACCCATCAAATTTTCAAAACCCGAATAAAGGGCAGGATTATCAAAAATGCGGTTGACAAAGTTGCAACTGATATAGTCGGCGATGACCACCTTCTTGATTAAGCCGCACATTATTAATATAAAGCCCTCGTTGACCATAGCGTTGGTGATATTAAGTGGCTTGCGTATCTGAGGCAAGAGGTCGCGAGCGCGTACCACAGGACCGGCAAGCAACGGGGGGAAGAAAGTCAGGGCAAAAATATAGTTAAGTATATTTCGCTCGGGCAACGTGTCGCCACGGTATACATCAATAATATAACTGATGGAGCGGAAAGTAATAAAGGAGATACCGGCAGGCAATATGATGCTGAGTGGCTCGAAATCTGACCCACTCATGCTTGCCCAAGTAGACAGCAACAGGTTGAAGTACTTGAAGTAAATAAGTAATCCGAGGTTGAGTAATAGACTGGCAACGACCACTCCGCGACGAGCGCGGCGAGTGGATAACATTCCCATGAGGTTGCCAAGGAGATAGTCGATGCCGCATATAGCCAATAACAATAGGCAACACTCGGCACTTGATTTGTAGTAAAAATAAAGAGAGAAAAGTATGGTAACTCCCATGCGGAGCACGCGCATATTTCTCAATAAATAATATATACCATAGAAAGCGGCAAAGAGCAGCAAGAACAATCCAGTGTTGAACAGCAAGGGCTGTTGAGGATTGTATAGCAGTTGCTTGCCTATCTCAGAGATATTGATGGAGTCAATGAAGGACAACATTTTTGCTTAATTTTGAGGTGCCAGACATTCGAGCAACGCATCAGTAAAGAGATTACCATGCAATACATAACCCGCGCGAGTGAGGTGAATGTGATCGGTGTTCATGTAACTACCCGAAATCCAGTGATACGACGAGCCATCACCACCGGCGACTTTGTACCAATCATAGACAGGAATGCCATTATCGCGCGCATAGTCAAGGATGACATTGCGGAGGCGTTTAACATTGGCATTGACGCTGAACGATTTACGGCGGCGGCGCCCGGTGCGACGGTGGCACTCTTGAGGGGTAACAAGTAGGAACGCTGCATCGGGGTTAGCCATTTTGAGCTCAGACACCAAGGCATCAATAGTATTACGAAAATCGCGGTCAGAAATCTTGCCGAAAGCCTCGTTTGTGCCCAAACTGAGAATAATCAAGTCCGGTTCAAAAAATTCGGAAATATCATTACCGACATTGCCGATACCGGTGTACGAAGAGAATGCAGCGCCATTGTTGCCGATTACGTGATATGCCAATCCGGTATCCCCCAAGGCGGCATTGATGCCATGGATGGCAGTGCCTGCTGGCGCTTTTAGTTGCAAATCGACGCTTTGGAAGTTCTCTGCAAAGTGAATATGCAATGCCTTGGACGATGCATCGGTGATATATGGCACAGGCGAGCCATTGGCGATAGCGCTCAACAATTGCAATGTATCACCCGAGAAGTAAATGGTTAGTTCGTCGAAAAACTCCTCGGTAGTCACCTGTAGGTCAAAGTCTTGACGTGCCGGACTTATACCAATGCCTGTGAAGCCCATTTTGGTGGGCCAGGGCAACTTGAGGAGGCGCGATTGCGCGTATGAAGTGCGAGAAGTGATTGAATAATCAACCGGCTGGTTGGTTCCTGCCAATTTAAATGGGATAATGAGACCGCGACCGCGCTGATGGTCAAAAACCTTACCGAGGCGCTGACGAGTGACGGCTGTACCCATATCAGCTTGAAGATGCGAGTCACCGATATGCACAATAGTGACCGGGCAAATGTCAGCCAAAGCAAATATTTGCTGAAGGTCGAGCCAATCTGCGCCATTCATATTGATATGATTGGCATCCTTATTAATAAATGAGGGATATGAAATGTCAGTGTTCACTCTACCCTCCTCAATCGTTGGATTTTGGCGGATATCGCTTTGGTCATCATCTGCCGAGATGGTGGTAGCGCCTATCACCAAGGCAATTGCGGCGCACATTATATATTTAAACTTTCTCACTTTACGCTTGCGTTAATTGCGTTAACAAAAACTTTAGCTAACTCTCTACCGCCCTTGTGGTTAAGGTGGATATAGTCGGCATTGACCAATCCGCGATTGTGCCAATCGACCACGGCATCCTTGCCACCCATGGCGGCACGAGTATCCCAGAACAAGGCACCTGTGGAGCGAGCCAACTCGCGTTGAGCCTTGACCATCGCGGGTGCAGTGCACATAGATCCTACCTCAGTACCCTGTTTTTGTCCTCGGTCGCCTATGCCCATAATCATAATCACAGAATTGGGATAGCAGGCACGAATAGTACCCACCACCTTGGTCATCACATAGGCATAACTCGAATAATCTGATTGCTCGGATGTTAGGGCATTGATGCCAAATTCGAGGATAATAAGGTCGTAGTCAATATATTGTCGCATTTGCGAAATGACGTCGGCATTGAGGATGCGATGGCTGATACCGCTATTGCCACGCAACGACATACAATCGAGTTGCACGCCTGTGTACGATTGGAGCCATGTACCTAAAACGATTAGGCTATCTATATCTGAGTTAAAGCCAAACGAAGAAGTGGCACGATGCACAGTGACAGCCTGAACAGCCGGCGAGGCTGTCACGCTGTGTTGCTCGGTGTAGCCATCGGATGCACTAATGCTGATAGTGCCTCCTTGAGGAGCAATGAATAGCAAGGATGATGTCTCCCAAGTGCTTACATGATCAGGGCGGCTCGAGCCTTTGAATAAGGCTGAGGCTCCCGAAGAACCTACATAATAATGTCCGGAGAGGATGCGATAATCATTGGTGCGCATATGTCGTATCTCTACTTCGCGCCAACCATCTCCACTCTGGCGCACGGATTGACGGAATCCGGGAAACTGCGAGAAAGCCGCCATATACCCTACTCCGCAGCCGCCATATGTGTCTTGCAACAAGGCGCGTACATCTTGGCTGAAAATGTCACCCTCAATATATGAGTCACCGATAATAGCGATGCGGTATGGGCGGCTCGAAGTGTTTGCAAGTCCCTCGCGTATACGAGCCAAATCTGCTCCTCCCTCCGAGTAATCTTCGATAAGCACCACACCCTCGTCATTGGTGGGAGCAATATCTTCGCCCTCGGGAATATTGACTGATACACCCGATGCTTGCACCATATTCCCAACAGAGTGTTGCTCGACAATGGTATCTTCTTCTGCAACAATTGAGTCGAGAGCCGCCAATCCCGGATCCAACTCCTCATGAGTAATGAATTGCTCTTGCTGAGGGAGCAAATCACTGATAAGATTATACTTTTTCAGTACATTATCAGTAAGGCTATTCCATGGCACGAACGAGAGTGCCACCAGCACAGCCAAAGCCACAAATATTATTATAATGCCCTTGAGAGCACCTTTGTTGTTCATCGTTACTAATTGTTAGTTGCTGAGTTGATAATATTAATCAGAGCCGCAGATTTCAAACGCGTTTCGAGCCACTCTGTCTGAGGAACTGACTCTCCGGTGATGCCTCCGCCGGCATAAACAACGTATTTATCTTCATAAAAATAGGCACATCGCAGATTTACGAACGATTGTGAGCCATTAGCATCAGCCACAGTAATATAACCACCATAGCACTCACGGTCGTGAGACTCAATCTCGCCGATTTCCTCAAGAGCCCTATCTCGAGGCAACCCGGCGACAGCCGGTGTAGGAGACAGTATATCAACTATTTCGCTATATCGACATGAAGTGCCACTCGCTGTGATATGAGTGCAAAGATGGTCAATATTGCCATAGTGAATTGTCTCTACAGGCGAGATATTTATTTCACTGAATATGGGGCGTAAATTGTCTACGATGAAGTCAGTTACAATGGCTTGCTCATGTCGGTTCTTGTCATCCCATGAGTTATTGTGCGGCTTGGTACCGGCGAGAGACATAGTTGCAACTTGGCTCATCGAGCGGTCTGCGCTTAGGAGTAATTCGGGTGTCGCGCCAATCCATGCTCCGAGCCTTGGAGTGTAATAAATATGGCAAAAGCTCTCGGGATAGGTATCAAAAAGGATGTCAGCCACTTCAGCCCAATTGACTGTCGCTTGATTTGTTATAATAGTAGATATCACAGTTTTGCGATTATCTACTTTAAGTGCAGGTATAAGGGCTTGCAAGGCACTCAAATAGTTCTCTTGGTCAGTCGACTCGGAAGTAAATACAGGTTTCATACCGGGTCCGGTCAAACGCAAAACCTCGGATGGCGGGATACAATTGCCGATGACATCGCTTTCGGCAAATAGTGAGAGCCATGGAGTTACAATGAAAGCCTCCTCTGTAGATGACTTCCCCTCGGGGTCGCAAAAGAATTGCACTGCCTCACCCCTGCGCCTAAAGCAAGCAAAGCGAATGCCTTGCGTGAGGCAATGATTAATCGCCAATTTAATATGAGGACTTAGAGCAGACATCAATCGACAATCTTTCCAACTAATTCAAAAGGCTGCGCGTCGGTAATATCAACCATGTACATTTCGCCTATTTGCAATTGTCGTTCTTTGGAGATAAGTACTTCCTGGTCTACCTCGGGCGAGTCAAACTGAGTGCGTCCTACATAGTAGTCTTCGTCTTCGCTATCAATGATAACCATTTCGCGGCGCCCAATCATTGCCTCGTTGATTTCGGCAGCAATAGCTTCTTGAATAGCCATAATCTTGTCAAGACGAGCTTGTTTAACATCGGTAGGTATGTCATCATTGAACTCGCGGGCGGCGGCAGTATCCTCCTCCTCGCAATATGCAAAGGCGCCCATACGCTCAAAGCGTTGTTCACGAACAAATTCCTCAAGGCGATAGAAAGACTCCTCTGTCTCGCCGGGGAAGCCAACCATGAGAGTGGTACGGATGTTGATGCCGGGCACCTCACGGCGGATACGAGCGAGTAACTCGCGCGTCTCGCGAGCATCGATGTGGCGGTGCATATTCTTGAGCACTGTGTCATCTATGTGTTGGAGTGCGATATCCAAGTACTTGCAAATATTTGAGCGCGAAGCCATTACCGGGAGTATATCGTATGGGAAATCAGCCGGATATGCATAATGCAAGCGTATCCACTTAACACCCTCAATATCCGAAATTGCCTCAAGTAAGTGAGCCAATTCACTTTTACCATAGAGGTCACGCCCATAGTATGAGAGGTCTTGTGCAATAACATTAAACTCTTTAACACCACGAGATACTAAATCCTTTACTTCGTCGACAATCTCCTCGATGGAGCGAGATTGGTATCTGCCGGTCATAAGGGGTATAGCGCAGAAAGCACAGAAGCGGTTGCAACCCTCGGCAATCTTGAGATATGCCGAATGGGCAGGCGTGGTAAGCACACGCTCCCACGGCTTGACAGCCAAATCAACTTTCCCAAGGATAGCATCAATGATGCCGTCCCAATCAAATTTGCCATACCATCCGTCCACCTCAGGAATCTCGGGAGGCAAATCATCGCGATAACGTTCGCTCAAACAACCCATGACATAAACCGCTTTCAGTCGCCCTTCACCCTTGAGTTGACAGGCCTGAAGTATCATTCCGAGTGATTCTTGCTTGGCATCGCATATAAAACCGCAGGTGTTAATGACGACAATGCCATCGACAAAGTCGTTGGCATTGTGCACGGCATCGATACCGGCTACGGCAAAACGTTTGAGCAAGCGCTCCGAGTCAACGAGGTTCTTGAAGCACCCCATTGTGATGACATTTACCTTCACGCGCTTCATTATTTAACGATTACCGAATAGCGACTCAACAAATTCTTGTTTATTGAACACTTGTAGGTCATTAATACCCTCACCAAGTCCGATATATTTGACAGGGATTTTAAATTGGTCGCTGATGCCTATTACCACCCCACCCTTGGCGGTGCCATCAAGTTTGGTGACAGCCAGGTGGGTGACTTGTGTGGCTTCGGAGAACTGCCGAGCCTGCTCAAATGCATTTTGCCCCGTGGAGCCGTCAAGCACCAATAGCACCTCCTGGGGCGCGTCAGGCACCACCTTGGTCATCACACGCTTAATCTTTGTAAGTTCATCCATCAAGCCTTTCTTGTTGTGTAGACGTCCGGCGGTATCAATAATGACCACATCAGCCTTATTTGCAACAGCCGAGGAAAGTGTGTCGTATGCTACCGATGCGGCATCGGAGCCCAATTGCTGCTTGATTACGGGCACATCGGCACGTCGTCCCCACTCGTCAAGTTGCTCGATAGCGGCTGCACGGAAGGTGTCGGCAGCACCGAGCACCACCTTGTAACCGGCTTGCTTGTATTGGTGAGCCAATTTGCCGATTGTCGTGGTCTTGCCAACGCCGTTGACACCAACTACCATTATTACATAGGGGCGAGTCGCATCGGTCGGTAAAGTAAACTCTCCGGTTGTTGATGCTCCGTGGTCATTCTCGGCAAGCAGCGCCGATATCTCCTCAACAAGCATCTCATTGAGTTCACCCATACCTACATAGTGGTCGCGCGAGGCACGCTCCTTGATGCGATCAATGATCCGAAGAGTGGTCTCTACGCCTATATCACTTGTGATAAAAATTTCTTCTAATTCGTCGAGAAAGTCTTCGTCGATGGTACGACGACCGACAATCATACGTTTGAGGCGTCCGAAAACGCCCTCTTTGGTCTTTTCAAGACCCTTATCGAGGGTTTGCTTTTTCTCCCTTGAAAAAATACTGAAGAAGCCCATGTGCTTTGTTTATTTCATCCGTTAATTTCTTGCAAAGGTACGACTTTTTTGTCACCCCTACAACAAATAAATGCGCATCAAGCAAATAATGTTTCGATTTTTCGATAATTAGTGTTACCTTTGTGATGTTAATACTAAAGTAATCTAAAACATGGCATCAAAGCAATTGAAAAGTGCTGATGATTTGGAACGAGCAGTCCTTGATATAGGCATACTCCCCTACTTCACCTGTGGTATCGAGGGATACTCGGTCGAGGAAATGTGTGCTCCCGATTTGCTGTGGGACCTGGATGCAGGGCCATGGATTTGGAAGGGCGATGTCGCCCGACGATGCACATGTGCATATGGCAAGTTTTTGCATCGCAAAGCCGCATAT
>JBJEDD010000199.1:0-7944 GCA_051871715.1 Muribaculaceae bacterium
GTCGTCATTGAAGATAACTCCGCGATTGAGGATATCCTGCGGGTCAAAGAGGTCCTTGATACGGCGCATAAGCCCGAAAGCCTTATCGCCCCACTCGCGGTGAACAAAGGGAGCCATATTGCGACCGGCACCATGCTCGGCTTTGAGCGAACCGTCGTAGTGATCAACCACCAAAGTGCAGATTTGCTCCATCAAGTGGTGATATTGGTCGATATCGGCTTGGGTCTCGAATGATTGAGCGATAATAAAGTGGTAATTACCCTCGAGAGCGTGACCATAGATACAAGCATCTTCGTAGCCGCACTCTTTAAGGATTTTTAACAGTTCGACAGTTGCCTTCGGGAGGTCATCGATATGGAATGCGATATCCTCGATGAGTGCAGTGGAACCAATGGGACGCGTACCACCCACCGAGGGGAAGATGCCCGAGCGGAGCGACCACCAAGCGGCGGTCTCCTCGGGGTCGGTGGAGAAGTGAGCCTCCTTAAAGAGGGTGAAGGTGTCGACCACCGCCATAATGTCGCGGATATTGGACTGCAACTCCTCGTCGGTATCTGCTTGAGTGTCAAGCAACAGGGCGGTAAGCCCGGTGCCTGTAGGGTCGTTGACACTGGCGAGCGACTTGCTATCGAGCAACTCGCAAGAGAATACCGGAGCGCCCTTCTTGAGCGCCACCACGCAGCGGCAAGCATCGGCGATGTCGCTGAAATATAGCATCGCCGATGCTTTGTGCGTGTATAGGTGGGAAGTGCGGCAAGTAGCCTTGCTCATAAAACCGAGGGTACCCTCGCTACCGACCATAACATGCGCGATAATGTCGAAGGGGTCGGTAAACTCCACGAAAGGCAGGAGGTTGAGTCCCATCACATTCTTAATGGAGTACTTGTAGCGGATACGCTCGGCGAGCGCCTCGTCGTCAACTATGATGCGACGGATTTCCTCGATTTTCTCCAAGAGGGAGGCATGGCTTTGGCGGAATTTTTCGCGCGAAGTCTCATCGCCGGTATCGAGAATGGTGCCGTCGGAGAGTACGATGCGCATAGACTGCAACACATGCTCGCTATTGGCGTGCGTGCCGCAGTTCATGCCCGAGGCATTATTCATGATGATACCGCCGACAGTCGCCGACTTCTTGGAGGCGGGGTCCGGGGCAAACATACGCCCATAGGGAGCGAGGATGTCCGAAGCCTCTTGCCCGAGGATGCCGGGCTGCATGGTAATCAACGAGGCGTCGGCAAAGACTTCATATTTGTCCCAGGACCGATCGACCACCACCAACACCGAGTCGGTGACGGCTTGTCCGGAGAGGCTGGTGCCCGAGGCACGGAAGGTCACCGGGATTTCCATAGCCGTGGCAGCCTGTAAGAGGCGTGATACCTCGGTCTCGTCTTTCACGCGCACAACCACTTGGGGTATCATGCGGTAAAAACCGGCGTCGGTACCCCATGCCAAGGTGCGCAATTCATCGGTATATATGCGCTCGCGTGGAATGAATTTTTCTACGACGGCTACAAAACGGTTGTAAAGTGGTGAATCGGTCATTGGAGTAAAGGATAATTACTTGTAGAGATAATACTTGGACGAAGCGGCGCGGAACGACTCGACGTCCTTGTTCCAATAGTCAATAATATCGGCAACTTGATAAGTTGCGGCAAAGCGGCGGCGGATTTCCTTGCTACCGCACACCTTGTCGAACATGATGAAGCGCGTGCGGTCGGCATTGCCCTCGGTGAATGCGGCATGCTCGGGGTACATCTCGGCAAGTACCTGCATCACATAGAACTGAGTAAGAGACAGAGGGGCGACATTCTTGTCGGTGATGTAGACCTCAACACCGGCGAGATTTTCGCCCTTGCCTGTGGAGTAGAACGGCTTGATGTTGATGGGGCGGAACTTGAGACCGGGTAACTCAAGGGCGTTCATATTCTTGGCAAAATCCTGAGCGTCGATCCACGAAGCGCAGAAAAGCTTGAACGGCTCGGTGTAGCCAACGCCGATGCTCATGTAGTACAACTCGCCGAGGATACCACTGACGGGATAGTAGAGAGCAGCCTCGGGGTTGGGGATATGCGGCGAGGGGAGCACCCAAGGCATACCGGTGGCACGGAATTCCATATCGCGAGTCCAGCCCTCCATAGGAATTACTGTGAGGTCACACTTGACGCCACCGGCAAGCAAGCCCTCGTTATTGAGGTACTGAGCCAACTCACCGGGAGTCATACCATATAAATAAGGTATAGGGAACTGGCTGACGAAGGAATAGCAAGAGTCCTCGACGATGCAGCCCTCAATGATGTTGCCACCCACGGGATTGGGGCGGTCGAGCACCATGAACTGCTTGCCCTGCTCGGCGCAAGCCTCCATAGCGACGCCCATAGTAGATATGAAGGTGTAAGAGCGGCAGCCGATGTCTTGGATATCATAGATGAGGATGTCGACGTCCTTGAGCATCTCGGGCGTGGGCTTGCGGGTAGCGCCGTAGCACGAATAGACGGTGACACCGGTAGCGGGATCGACCGAGTTGTCGACATGGTCACCGGCATGGACGTCGCCACGCACACCGTGCTCGGGGGCATAGAGCCCGACGAGGGTCACGCCGGGAGCCTCGTGGAGGATGTCGATAGTCGACTTGAGGTTATTGTCGACACCGGTGGGGTTGGTGATAAGCCCGACGCGCTTGCCCTGCAAGGGGGCGAAGCCACCGTCGCGGAGTACCTCAATGCCGGGCTTGACCTGCGCCGATGCGCCGAGAGCCATCAGTGTGGCAAATATTGCAATAAAAGTCTTTTTCATGTCGTGAGATGATTATTTTTTCTCCTTAGCACCATACTTGGGATCGATGTGCTTGCGCACGAGGGCAGTCACGCCCCAAGTAGCGAAGTTACATACCAAAACCCAATAGAAGAAGTTAATGTAAGAGTTGTCGAGGAACTCCTTGATCCAACCGGCAGCCATGCCCGGGAGCATCATACCCAGAGCCATGAAGGCGGTACAGATGGCATAGTGAGAAGTCTTGTAAGGACCGTCGGCAAAGTACATCATGAAGAGCATAAATGCAGTGAAGCCGAAGCCATAAGCGAATTGCTCGAGGATGATGCAGCTGAATGTGATAGCCTTACCGACAACCGTGGAATAGTCGGGTTGAATGTTAGAGAGGACAATGTAAGCGACGCAGTTGAGCGAAGTGGCGAGAGCCATAGGCCAAATCCACTTGCGCAAGCCACCATTTGCGGCACAAATACCACCGATGATACCACCGATAGTCAAGCCGATAATTGCCAATGTGCCGTAGGCAAAGCCCACCTCGGTAGGAGTCATACCCAAGCCACCGGCGTCGCGCGAAGCGAGCAAGAAGGGCTGGCACAACTTGACCACCTGAGCCTCGGGGAGGCGGTAGAGCAACATAAAGAGCATTGCCAAAATAACGTGTTTCTTTTTGAAGAAAGTAACGAACGAACCGGCAAATTCTTTAAGGATGTCACCGACGCTCTTCTTGGCAGTGTCACCACCGACAGCGCGGTCAGCTGCGGGAGCGGGCAGTATGAACAAGTGCCAAAGCGAAACGATGCCGAAGAATACAGCACAACCGATTACGGTCCATTTCCAAGCGAGCGCCTTGTCGCCACCGAAGACATCAGACTCGAGCAAGCCGGCAATCATCACCAAGCCACCCTGACCGAAGACGCTGGCACAGCGGTAGAAAGTCGAGCGGATGCCCACAAACATACTCTGTTGATTGGTATCAAGAGCAATCATATAGAAGCCATCGGAGGCGATATCGTGAGTTGCAGACGAGAATGCAGTGAGGAAATAGAAGAACAAGCACACTTTAAAGGCATCCAGGGGCATACCTTGATTGATTTGTTCAGCATTGGGCAGAGGCAAGGTGAATGCCACGGCAGCCAGACCCACAGCGATGCAAATCTGCATAGTGACAGTCCACCAGCGTTTGGTGCGAATAATATCGACTATAGGACCCCAGAAGGGCTTAATCACCCAAGGCAAGTAAAGCCAGCCGGTGTAGAGGGTAGCGTCCGCCTCGGACATACCCAATTGGGTGAACAATACCATCGTCACCATATTGATGAAGATGAAAGGAATGCCCTGTGCGAAGTAGAGGGTTGGAATCCAAGCCCAGGGGCTTCTCTTAGTTGCTGTACTCATTGTCGTGCTAATGAAGGATTGAAAGTTGTTTTATTTGTAAAGTGAAGTGAGGTCGGCACCGGGGAAGTAGTGCTCGAGGATTTGGTTGTAATTGTAGCCACGGGCACCCATGACAGCGGCACCGATTTGGCACAGACCGACACCGTGGCCCCATCCGGCACCATGGAGGCTGATGCGAGCGGGGATACCGGTAGCGGGGTCGATGTCGTGACGCTCCACAGTGAATGCCGAGCTGTACAAGTGGCTGGGCGAGAGGGTGCGACGAATCTCCAATTCCTTGCCGATGACCATAGTGCGCTTGGTGCCGACGATGCGCAGGCGCCAGATGCGGCCCGATGTACCACGGTCGAGGGGTTGGAGGTCGATGATGTCGCCGAAGTCAATACCCGAGCGCTTGAGCACCAGCGCAGCGAGTTCCTCGCGGGTGTAAGAGACATCCCAGCGATAGAAATCGGTGGTCTCTTGGTCGTAGTTGTTGAGGACTTGCTCGAGGATGCTACGGTCGGCAGTGTTGCAGAACGCCTCGGGGCGAGTGTTAATCCAGCGAGCGGCGTGACCCTCGACGCGGAGGTCGGGGAAGTCGGCAGGTGCAGTGCTGTCGCGACGAGCCACCAAGTAGTTGAACTCCTTGGGCTCCCAGCAATATTCAAATTTCTCGAATACGCCACCGCAGCACTTGGAGAAGCGGGCATCGCAGAGGGCGCCGCCGTCGGTAGGGTCGGTAAGGACCTGTCCGCGAGTAGCGGCGATAGCCTCAGCAACCTTGGGAGTAGATTGGCGAGTGATGCCTTGGTAACGCTGGCAGTGGTCGTCGGCGCAGACGTCGAAGTTGATATGGTCCTCGCGGTCGTACCAGCGAATGATTTCGTCGTCGGTGATAGTCATGGCGCTATAAGCCTCGCCTGATTGCTTGATGCGGCGAGTCTTATCAATTTGAGCAAGGAGCCACGAGCGCGAGATGACGGCATGTGCCTTGAGAAGTTCCAAGGAAGCATGTGCGCTCATCTCGGAGGAGATAACGCTGAGCAAATAATCCTCGACCGGGAGGACATTGATAATGGTGAGTTTATCGCCTTCAACGATTATGCGACAAGAGCCCGAGAAGCGTTGATTTTCGCGGCGCTCCCAATGGAAGTTGACACCGATGACCACATCCTTGATTTCGAAAGAAGCGCTGGCAGGGTCAACGGGGATAAAGTCTAATGAGGCGTAGTCGCGACCTTGCCAAGCGATGCGACCTTCGGGGAGGAGATCAAAGGCTTGAGGTCCATTATAAATAGAGCCGTCGGCGGCGCGGTAATCGCCATAGAAAGCCACCTCGATGCGGGTGCTACTGAGGATACCGACGCTGATATTGGGTTCTTGAGCCATATTATTGAACGTTTTGGGCTATTTCGATAATTTCAGAAGCGTTTAGGCACAATTCTTCGAGAACTTGGAGGATTTTGTCGGCATCGAGAGCGTTGAAATCCTTCTCGAGGGGAGTGATAAACACGCCACCCATGTCAACAGATGCGGGCGACAGGAGCATAGTACCCTCACCTTCAGTGCCATAGAACGACGGGCGGTGGCGCTTGCGAGGGATTACCACGAGGCGCACACCTGCGGGAGTGGCAAAGCACAGGAGATTCATCATCGGCTCCTTCTCACCCTCAGGCACGGGGATAGCGCGGTAGAGGCGGTCGAAGAGGCGCTCACCGGCAGCGGGATCGGTGGCATCGATGACAAATACCTTGAGCGGCAACGAGTCAACGACAGCGAGGACAGCATCGCCATCGGTAGCGACCGTCTTGAGGTCGGCAGATTCGAGCGCCTCACCGAGGGTGAGGAAGTCGCTGTTGCCGGCTTGGAAGTGCATATGGTCGGGAGCCGAGGCGCCACAACGGGGACCGTTATAGAATACGGTATATTCGTCCAACTGAGCGGCAAGGGTCATCATATCGGCGATGCGTCCGCTGATGAGCTGGTCGGTGTGGGAGCGGTCGGGGATAGTGAGGTGACGGGGGAAGATGGGGAAGGGGTTGATGAGTATGGTATATTTGCCATAATCAATGCCACGCTGTACCTCGGGGCGGTTTTCCTTGCAGAGGAAGCACTTGCGCTCCTTGAGCGACTTGGCATCGACCTTTGCCGACGAAGAAACAATTCGTGCCGGGTTGAACTGCACCTTAACTGTCCAACCGGGGAGGGCAACCTCCTTGACCTTGACACCCTTCAGCGCCTCAAAATTGCCGGCAGCCATAGGCCACTCGGCAATTTGTGAAGCGATGAATTGGTCAATCTGTTGGGAATTGACTTTAACTTCCATTATTTCTTGTTCATTGCGCAACGAGCCTGGAGTTCCCAGGTGCGGATACGGTCTTTATAGAGGTTGTTATTGTTGGTCTTGACAATGTCGAGAGCGTGGTCGGAGTTATCCTCCCAGCGACGGCAGAGGTAAACGACGTCGTAGACGCGACCGATCTGGTTGTGACGCGAGAACGCCAAGCCTAAGGCGTAGTCTTCGCCGTAAGAGGTGTTGGGGACTTTGATTTCGCGGAGCATTGGGGTATAGAATGCACGAGGAGCACCTAAACCATTGATGCGCAGAGCGTTGTTGCGACCATTCTCGGGAGTCCATTCCTTGTGATCGATTACGCCGGGAGGAAGCATTTGGAGGTTGATGTCGGTGAGCATATATGTACCTACAACCATGCCGCAATTTTGTTCGTAGAAAGCAGCCACCATCTTGGCGAGAGTGTTCTCGTCTTTGTAGATATCGTCGGAGTCGAGTTGGATGGCAAATTTACCGCACTTGGGATGGTGAACGCCCATGTTCCAGCAACCACCGATGCCGAGGTCGTCGCGCTGCGGGATGATGTGAACCACACGAGGATCTGAAGTAAATTCTTCGATGGCTTCGGAAGTGCCGTCGGTCGAGAGGTTATCAATGATGATGAGGTTGAAGGGGAAGTCGGTTTTTTGGCTCAAGACGCTGCGAATTGCATCGCGGATGGTGCGGACGCGGTTGCGCACGGGGATGATAACCGAAGCCTCATATTCAAAGTTGCCTTTGTCGAATTCGATTTTGTCGAACTTAGGCTCGAGATATCCGCCAATAGCCTTGAGGTGGTCGGTGCAGGCTTGCTCCATTTCGATTTGAGCAGCGCGGTTGCGAGGATCGACGTATGAGAAGTGAGATTCGCCATCTTCGGTCTTGGGGGCAGCGATTTCGGTATAGAGGTATTCGTTGACGTGAACCAGGTCGCCGAGTCGGCTTATGCGCAAACGGAGGTCGTAGAGACCGGCAGCTTTGTAGTCGGCGGTGATGCCTTCAGCGGCTTTTTTGAAGCAAGAAGTGCAGAAGAACAGCAAATTGCCGAAGTTGAAGTCGTCGCGGAGCGAGCCGAATTGATAGTCGATAACAGGAACATTTGATTTTTTACCATCAACTACGCTATAAGAGTCGGCGTAGAGCATAGCGGCCTTGGAGTCAGCGGCGAGACGCACCAGACGGTTGAGAGCGAAGTAACCGGGTACCAAGGTGTCGTATTTGGTATACAAGAGGATAAAATCGCCATCGGCTGCCTCAGCAATTTTTTTCATAGTTGAAGAGGCGTTGAGAGTGTCGATGTGTATGAGTTCGCAACCGGCGAGGGCCTCAGCCTTGGCATCGGTAGCCATCAGCACGATTTTGGACACTAATTCACATTGCTTGAGGGATTCGACGGTTGCACGCACTTGCGCTGCATCGGCAAACGGGAGGAAGCAGTTGATAGTCGTTTTCATGTTAGAGTTAGT
>JBJEDD010000200.1:0-7919 GCA_051871715.1 Muribaculaceae bacterium
CTGTCGAGGGTGACGGGCACCAGGGCGGCATAGTCGCCGGAGGTGCGATAGACGATGGCGTCGGGCGCGGTGACAGTCGCCGGGCGAGCAGGTGTCGATGCTATCGGTGCTGCGTTGTCGGCGGTCTTGCAGCCCGTCAGCGCCAGGACTGCTACTACTAAATATAATGCTCTCATAATCATTTAATTGCGATGCATGCAGTGTGGGTGGCTGAGGCGGTGGAGACGCTCACGATGTAGATGCCGGCGGGGAGGGAGTCGGTGGCGATGTCGGCGGTGGAGCCGCAGGCGGCTACCGTGCGCACGGCGATGCCGGAGGCATTGTAGAGGCTCAAGGCGGTGATATCGCCGGGTGCTGCAACGTGGATGGCATCGGCAGCAACTGTGACATCGAAGGCGTCGGCAGTGGCATCAGACACACCGGTGGTGTTGCCGACGTAGAACTGTATCTCATTGGTGTACTTCCAAGCGTCGGTGCAATATTGCATCTTGATGCAGCAGTCGTCGCCCGGCTCGGCAACAAATTCGATGGTGAAGGGCACCTCGACTACCTTACCCTCGGTGACCCAGCAATAGTCGATATATGCACTCTCGTCCACGCGATATTTGCCGGTCGCGGAATTTAAGTGTCCGACACGAGCAAATACCCAATCGGTGAAATAGCCGGTGGTACATTTCAACAAAGCAACAAGGTCGACGATGCCGGCGCAAACATTAGCCTCGGCGATGGGTACACCGTTGTAGGTCACACCGACGAGTTGCAACTCGGTCGCATCAGTGGGATTGGCAGTGATGGTGACCGGCGCGGCAGGCGAAATGATATCATAATAAGTACCACGATACCAAGCAAGTACTAAGAGGTAATCGCCGGCAGCGACGTCGGCAAAATTCCCGGCGAACTCATAGGTGGCTTGCTCGCCGGAGCGCAAATTTACCTCGGTGCCGTCCCAGCGGGCTACAAGCGTGGTAAACTCGGTATTCACCAGCAGCGGAATGATGGCATCGTCAAAGTCATCACCATTGTTGGTGATGGTGGCACCGATGTAGAAGTCACGGTCGACATATAGCGGTGTCTTGATTTCAATATCGTCGGTGGAGAGGTCGAATTCTGGACCTTCTTCTTCTTCGACAAAAGTAAGTTTGTCGCCCGACTTGGTCATACGAAGCGCCTTACAGCAGCCATACATCACATCGATATTACCGGATTTGTTCAAAGCCGAACACTCATAGGCAGGACGCACGATGTATGTAGCGTCGGCAAGCGATGAAAAATTAGAAGTTGAAACATTGACAGTGGCTACGTTGAAATAGCCCGATGGAGGGTCAAAGCGGTAGGTTACACCTTTTAAGAACTCACAATAGTTGACATCGACGCCGGTGAGTTGCACACCAAGGCTTATCAAACTGGATTCATCATAAGTCGAGGACAAGACTACCATACCGAAGTCGAACGGGACATTGTCATCGGTAGCGATATTAACTTCGCTTTGATTAACGACGAAGGGGCTGCGAGTGGAGACATCCAGAGAGTAATCCTCGGAGGTGTCAGCGGGATTGATGTTGATGACGGCACTTTGGCTGCAGTTGAAGCCGGCACCCGAGCCACCGATACCCATAGCCTCGGGGTTAAGAGCCGAGATGCGGAAGTAGCCGTTGCTCATGCCGCCCCAGCCCCAGTTCATGTGGAAGTAGCCGCCTTCTTGGTAGCCGTCGCATACAAAGGCATGACCACCTGCCGAACTCTGTCCATCGTAATAGATAGGACGCGCGGCAGCCAACTCGTTGTACAGTATGTCTTCCCACTGCGGAGTGGTATAAGGCATACGTTCGACCTTGCGCATCGATCGATTGTAGCCGAAGTACTGGCATAGCGCACGAGGCACATCAGCGGAGTATGCTAATGATACTCCACTGCCATACATCATATTCACAGCCACGCCGGCGGCATAGGACAACTCAGCCACCGCGGCGGCTTGCTCGTCGGTATAGACTATATCCCAGCGATAACTCGGGAGCATATCGTCCCAGTCGAAGGTCAGGCTGCTGAAGTCAAGCGAGAGAGTGACATCTTCGTCGCCTATCGTGGTGGTGTAAGTATTTGAGCCCGAGCCTTGTGCGGGATATTTGTGATAGTACATAATCTGCGACATGGCGGTTGCGACACAGCCCACGACGCACTGGTAGTCGCCATCCATGGGACACATGGCATTGAAGGGCTGTCCTTGGCTCCATACCGTGCCGAGCAACGGCTCGATATTGTGACGCGCGGGAGCCGCCTGCAGCACAGGGGTGCCGGCAGGAGCACCGGCAGCGACTGCCGCGGCTATCTCGGCTTGGTAAGCCTCGAGGAAGGCTCGCATATTGTCGGGTACAGCCTGCGGGTCGAAGGCGCCGGCATCCGAGTAACCCAGCACCGGTGCGGCGCAGTCGTCGGCAGCGGCGATCACAAAGCCCTTGTTGCCGAAATTAAAGACATAGAAGGCATTGACACCATCTTGTGTGGCTGTGTAAGCCAACTGAGGCGCAACCGAGGCAACGCGAGCCGGCATGCGAGCGGCGCCGGCGTTCACAAAGTCGCAAGCGTTGCTCAGTGCCTGCTCCACAGATATCTGCTCGCCGCGCACTCCCACAGCAGCCAGCATCACCAATACACCAATTACTAATTTCTTCATAGTTAATTATTTTGCCACAAAGATACAAAAATTCTTACGTCAAAAACCTATTTTTCAGAAAAACTTTTCCACCCATACGCATTCATTACTATTTGTTTTGTAATACCGAAACAAATATATAATTTTGCTTTGTCCAAAGATCATATATGTATTATGAAGGAAAGAAATAGAAAAGATATGGAAAAAATGAAAGTTTATACTCACGATCAAGTTCTCGACATGACTCTTGGGAAGAAAGGCACACCTGCACGAGATGCCTATGATGCCAAGGTTGAAGACTATCTCGTGGGGCTTGCTATTCGCCGAGCAAGAGAATCTAAAGAACTCACTCAAGAGCAATTGGGCGAACGCATCGGTGTTCAAAGGGCAAGAATTTGTAGCATTGAAAAGGGTGTAAATTTAAGACTCTCCACATTGCGTAGGATCTTTAGCGCTCTTGATATGGAAGTAAAACTTGATATAGCCAACATGGATAGCATCGTTCTATGCTGAAACGGGTGAAGAGATAAAAAAAGGACGGGGGAGGCGATGATGCCTCTCCCGTTCTTAGTAATTATGGAAGATTTTAATTAGTGGAGCAAGATGGTGGTGGCTGAGCCGCCTACGACCTTGATGTAGAGGTTGCCCGAGGCGGGAGCGTCAACTCGCACGCCCTGCAGATTGTAGTAAACGGCAGGAGCGTCGGTGGTGTCGACCTGGAGCACTTGCACGCCATCGACATACTGCCCGGTGAAGCCGGCAGAGGTGTAGATGCCGTGGTTGACCAATTCGAGGTCGGCGGTTTGGGGCGAGCCTTGCTTGGAGAAGATGCACATCAACTTGGCAGAGGCGTTGTCGCAGGTGAAGGAGTAGCGATAGTAGCCGGTAGTGGAGTCGAGGGTCATGGCAGCGCCGGGCCAGGTGCCGCCGGTGTAGTTGCGGTTGCCATCGGCAGCGTCCCACACCCATGTGTAGACGTTGCTCCACGAAGTAGAGGCGTCGTCGAAGTAGATGACATAGTTGCCGTCAACGGGGTCGGGCTCGGGAGTAGGCTCGGGTTCAGGGTCGGGCTGTGGATTGGGCAGGGGGTCGACGGAGCCGGTGCGCATTGCGCCCACCGAGGCAAGGGCATAGGTGATGATGTCGATGTCGTCCTTCTCGTGGCTGGTAGAGTTGTCCTTGGCATACTCCTCAAAGACGTTGTCGACCATCGAGGGGTCGAAGGGGCAGCAGTCGATGCCGCTCTCTCCGCGGGTGCCGACGACGCGCACACCGATGCCGTTAGCCTCGAGCCACTCGCGTGTGATGCCGAGGGCGCTCAGCGGAATTTGCATCTCGAAGAACGAGTCAAACGATGTGTCGTGGTCTTTCAAGCCCTCGGGGGTGCCCTCGAGGAGGTTGTCGTAATTCTCGGCGTCGTAGATATTATTTATAATAGACGGATCGGAAACCAGAGTGGTGGCGTCGCTCCACTCGGCATAAGTATTTTGACGCCACAAGTGCGAGGGAGCAAAGCCCTCAGCCATAGCATATTTGACTCCGAGATTAGCGAAGAGTTGGCAGTGCGAGCCGTAGTCGGTGTTGCCCGAGGCATCGGCAGCGGTGAACATGGCTGGAGAGCCCAAGCCCACCTTGGCGCTCATGAAGAAGAGGTGGTCGACGTGCTCGCTGAACAATACGCCGTTGTCGCCGTTATTGCCCCAGATGAAGCGTCCGTCGGTGAGTTTGCCGGTCATGCCGACAGCCGCGGGGTTGACGCTGATAGCGACGATGATGGGCACATCGCCCACACGACCGCCATCGGTGAGAGGACCGTCGCCGGGACGCGCCCAGGTGTCGCCGGTGTTGCACATCTGCCAGGCGAGGTAGAGGTTGGTATCGTCCCATGCGGCATATACGGCATAGAGGTCGACCACGCTATTCTCGTGGCTGCCGTGGAAGGCGGTGCACATATCGTTGGCGCCACAGGTGGCGACGATGAGGTCGTCGCTCCAGTCGCTGAATGAGCCGTCGATGGTGATAGAGGCGGCGGCACCCACGGCATCGCCGGGGTTAGTGGAATAGTAGGCACGAGTCTCGACCGGTGCCTGGGCGGTGGCAACCGCCGCAGCGGCTGCCATCAGCAAGGTGGTTGCTATCTTTTTCATTATAGAACTACTTTGGAGGATTGAACAATGTAGAAGCCGCGAGGCAACTCAATCTCGTTAATACCTACGTGGAGGTCGACAGGGAATGTCACGCCGTCGGCACGAGCGATGGTGATAGTGCAGGCATCGGGGGTCTCGACCACCAGGACACCGGCGCGGGTGTAAATGCGGAGGTCCGAGGCAACGATGTCGTCGACGCTATTGTAATAAGTGCCGGTGAAGCCAGTCGAGGTGTAGATGCCGTTGTTGACAAACTCGAGGTCGGCGGTCTGAGTGCCGGAGCCGTTGTTGAAGATAATCATCATCGCGGGGTTGGCATCGGTGACGGTGCAAGAGAAGATATAGTAGCCCGAGACGGGGTCGATATCCATAGCCTTGCCGGGCCATGAGCCGGCGTAGGTCTTGTTGCCGTTGTTCTTGTCCCACACATATACATAGGGGGTGCTCCAGTTGGAGGCGGAGTTGTCGAAGTAGGCGGTGTAGGTAGTGGGGTCGGAGGGGTTGGGATCGGGAGTAGGCTCGATTTCGCCGGCGCCCTCGATGGTCTTGACATAACCGTCGGCATTGTAGTAGCCGCCGTTGACATATTCCCAACCGTCCTTATCAGTCTGGCTGGAGCCGTTGTTGAAGATGACCTTGCCGCTCACGACAGCCGAGCCGGTGTACTGCCACTTCCACACCTTGTTGCCGAGGTATGTGAGGGCTTGACCGGGCCAAGAGCCGCCGGTGAAGTTGGCGCCGGAGGTCCAAATCCAAGCATTGACATTGGTCCAGCCGTTGGTAGCCTCGAAGAATACGGCTTGCTCGCCTTCGCTCATCGAGGGGGTGATGGGCTCGTCGGGTTCTTCGACGGTGCCACCACCGCCACCACCCTCGGAGGTGTCGCGCACGGTCTCGGTATCCTCGGGTTCTTCGTTGCCGTCATATCCGGCTTGCTCAACGATTACGGGCGAAGTGGTGTAGAGATACTTGCCTTCGGTGCCAATCTTGCCGGGGGCGGGAGTCTTGGAGGTAGAGAGCACATAGATGCGCATATTGCCCTTGCCCGAACATTCGGCGGTGAGGGTGCCGTTGGTGACGGTCTTGACGTCGCCGGTGATGACATCGGTGTATGTGCCGTTGAGGATGCCGGTGAAGGTGGAGTTACCGCTGATGGTCACCAGGGCATAAGAGTCGGTGTTGGCATCGACATAGCGGCGCTTGAAGGAGATGCTGCCCGAGCAGCCCTCGGTGGAGTACTGACCCTTGCGCAGGGCGGGTACAGCGGCGCGGATGAGGTTGAGTCGCTGGATGTGGAGTGCCAGGGGGTGAGACAGCGTTGCTGCCATATTGCCGGTGGCATTGGTGTATGCGGCAAAGTCGGTGACATCGACCGAGCCTTCGATATACCCGCCGAAGTAGGCGCGACCGGTGTCCTTGAGGGCTTCGATAGCGCCCTTGTCAATGATAGCGCCGGCACGGAACTCGATTTCGGAGCCGTAGTAGAGGCAGGGGATGCCGCGGAAGGTAAACATCAGCGACATATTCTCGGCATAAGCGTCAACGCCCCAGCTGAAGCGGTGGGAGTCGTCGCCATTGGGAGCATAGTCGTGCGAGTCGACGTAAACGACATTGTAGCGGGCGTCGTTGTAGAGGTCGTCCTCGGTGCGCACGGTGAAGGCATTGGCAGCGTTGCGGAAGCGCCAGTGCATAGGGAAGTCGATGACCGACAAGCCCGAGTATTGCGAATAGTCCTCGGTGCGGTAATCGTTGCCGTTGAGCCAGGCGTTGTTGGAGCGGAGGAGGTTGTCGTGACCGCTATAGTCCTCGCCCTGAGCGAGTACCGACTGAGCGTTGGTCGCAGAGCCATATTCGCCCTCCATGACCACGCAGTTGTCCCACTCGGCGGGGTCGTCGCTCCATGCATAGTTTTTGTCCTCCTTCCAGGTGTAGAAACATGGCGAGCAGTTGTAGTTTTGACCGCGATAGATGACCTCCTCGGCGCGTGCACACACCTCGGTGTACATGAAGAAGGGAGCACCGCCACGCTTGTCCTTGTATTGCTCGGCGGCAGCGCTCAAGCCGGGGATGAATGCCTTGTTGAAGGTGAGGCGCGAGATGTGACCGCCGGTGTCGATGCGGAAGCCGTCGACGCCCATGGCGATGAACTTGGTGTAGCAGTCGATGATGTAGTTGTAGACAGCGGGGTTCTCGGTGTTGAGGTCGACGCAGTCGCCGGCGATTTGACCCCACCAGCGCGAGGCGTCGTCCCAGCCCCAGTTGTTACCCACGTGGTGCCAGTAGTTGTGGCTGTCGTGGTTGACACCGTCGACATTTTTCATCAGCGACAGGCGGGCGCTATACTGCTGACCGGCGGGGAGGCTGAAGTAGTTGGAGGGCAACTGGGTGTCGGGGTGGAACAACATCGAGGTGTTGATGTTGCTCAAATTCTTGGTGTAGTCCTTGACAAACATGGGGCAGAGGTGCTCCTCGCCGAAGTTGCCGGTGTGCTGGAGCACAACGTCAAGGATAATCTTCATGCCGCGGGCATGTGCGGCATCGATGAGGTCTTGGAACTTGCAGTCGTCGCTCTCGTAGCGAGGGTCGACCTTGCCGAAGTTCATGGCGTGATAGCCATGGTAGTCGAGACCGGAGGCATTCTCGACGATGGGGGTAATCCACACTGCGGTGAAGCCCAACGCCTTGATGTAGTCCAATTTCTCGATAAGTCCTTTGAAGTCGCCACGCCACTCGGGGTCGTTGATGTTCTTGACACCGTCCCAGCAATAGGTGTTGTTGCTGTGGTCACCGTCGTAGAAACGCGTGGTGATGGCAAAATAGATAGTTTCGTCGCGGAAGTCGGCACGATCTCCCACAAAAGTTGCTGCTGAGGCTCCGAGGGCAGTCACTGCCACTAAAGCACTACACAGCAGTTTCTTACAAAAATTCATGGTACTGAAACTGAAAAATAAAGTGATAAGTAAAACAAAAGTTATATAATATGGTGCAAAGGTACAAATTAATTATCAACAGCCCACTAAAATTAATATTATTTAAGAATTACGCAAAGGGTGTATTAACAGCGAGGGCGCGACTCCGGATGGGGTCGCGCTCTCTATGATATAGGGTATATAGTTCCCTTA
>JBJEDD010000201.1:0-7899 GCA_051871715.1 Muribaculaceae bacterium
CGAGACCAAGGGTATTGAAGGCTCGTTCGGTGGCAAGCACTTCGTTCTCGAAGGCGACTTCTACTCCTTCAACAACCTCGACCCCGAGTTGTTCTCGCTCAAGGATAACTCGTTCTACCGCAGCAGCCGCAATAAATACGGCTACTTCGGCGAAATCCGCATGGACTACCGCAGCGTAATCCAATTGTCAGTGACCGGTCGTCTCGACGGCTCATCGTCATTGGTTCAGACCGGTAGCCCCACATACTTCTATCCCTCATTCACCGGCGGTGTTATCTTCTCTGAACTCTTCCACATCCAGAGCCCCGTATTCTCCTACGGTAAGATTCGCGGTAACTACGCCAAGGTCGGTAAGGACTGTATGGCTAACCAGTTCTCCAACAACTACAAGCAATGGGTGACCATCCCCGATCCCGGCTATGCCGTCGACCCCGGTATGTCACGCGCTACCACTCTCGAGCCTGAGATGACCTCCACATGGGAAATCGGTACCGACTTGCGCTTCTTCAACAACCGCACTCGTCTCGACCTCGCTTACTACAACACCACCGTTGACAACCAGATTGTTGTAGTGCGCGTATCTCCCACATCAGGTACCATCCTCCAGACCCGCAACGAGGGTTCTATCGAGAACCAAGGTATCGAGGCTACTTTGAACCAAACAATCCTCAAGAGCGGCGACTTCCAGTGGGATGCCACCCTCAACTTCTCTATGAACCGCGGCAAGGTTAAATCGCTGCCCGAAGGCATGGCTTACATCGCCGGCGGCGAGAGCCAGTATAGCGACCTCTACACCACTTGCTACCTCGGCGAGGCTACTACCGGCTTGGTTGGTACCGACTACCTCCGCAACGACGCCGGTCAAATCCTCATCGACGAGAACGGCTATCCTATGATTTCGCCCGAGAAGTACAACTACCTCGGCAACCGCGAGCCCGACTGCCTCATCGGCTTAGGCTCCACATTCACCTGGAAGGACCTCCAGTTGTCGTTCCTCCTCGACGGCCGCATCGGCGGTAAAGTCGCCAACGTCACCGGCCGCTCACTCATGAGCAACGGTATGAGCGAATACATCGCCAAGTATCGCAACCACAAGGTGGTATTTGACGGCGTAGTTGAGCAACCCGACGGCTCTTACGTTCAAAACACTACTCCCGTCATCCTCGACTCCCAGACTTTCAACAACTACATCTACAGTGTTGGTAGCAACTTCGTTGAGGACGGCTCTTACCTCCGCTTGAGCTACGTTACTGTTAGCTACGACTTCTCCAACTTGATGCGCAAGCTCGGCTCGAGCAACCCCATCAAGAACTTGCGCGCCTCGCTCACCGGCCGCAACCTCTTCCTGCTCACCAAGTATAGCGGCTGCGACCCGCAGGTTATGCCCGGTGCAGTCAATGGTACAGGCGCTATGGGTATCGACTCCTTCAGCGTGCCCGCCCTCCGCTCTTTCAACCTCAATGTTACTGTAACCTTCTAATTCTACGACAGTGAAAACATTTAATTTCAACAAGATAAAAGGGTTGACGCTTGCCATCTTGGCTTCCATGGCTCTGTCGAGCTGTAACGATATTCTCGACGACAACGTCAACATCGACCGCGCCCACTCCAACACCGCCGACCTGGGCCTCGCACCGGTCATCTTCTTTGCCAACCAAGAGGTCTACGACCACTCGGAGTATGGTATTTACCTGAGCCAGTGCCTCACCACCATGGGCAAGAACGAGCGCGGCGACCGCACATATAAATATGGTTGGGGCTACTTCCTCAACATGCAACGTCACCCCCAATGGCGTCGCCACTACTATGATATCGGCGTCAACGGCAACGAACTTATCGCCAACTCGCGCGCCATCAACTCGCCCAACTATGAGTTGATTGCCCGCACTATCATCTTGATGTCGACCCAACTCACCACCGACGCTTTCGGTGATATGCCCCGCACCGAGGCTTATCAGAGCAACTCGCCTCACTACGACACCCAAGCATCTATATACGCTTGGATGTTCCAGGAAGCCGAAGACCTCCTCGCCATGTACAACGACCCCGCTATCGCAGGTTCACCCGACAATCGCACCATCGATATCTCCCGCGACCGCATCTATGCCGGTGACCTCAACAAGTGGAAGGGTCTCGTACTCGCTATCAAGGCTCGTCTGTTGCTCCGCAACCTCCCCAACATCGACCGCTCGGCTGCTACCTGCCGCGCTATCATCGAGGCTGCCGACGAAGCAATCAACTGCTGGCGCTCGGGCGACCTCCTCTATGGTCCCTGGTTTGGCAACGAACCTCGCTACAACTTCGACGGCGGCACTTATGCCAAGAGCGCTTGCTGGGGCCCCGGCGACACCCGCTTCGACACCTGGCAGTCTTATGCCAACAACCTCGACCAGGCTGTCCCCTCCAAGTTCTTCGTACAAGACCTCCTCGGCGTGGTTAAGCCCGGCGAAGAAACCAAGCAAGGCAAGTGGGACCGCAACCTCGGCTACGGCGCCGACCCCCGCTTGATCCTCCTCTTCCAAGCACAGGAAGGTCCTATCTCGGCTTCCAACGAGAACAAAGCCACCATGCTCCGCTACCTCGAGAACAATATCGGCGCTCCCCAGGCTTTCAAGCAGGCTCACTACCCCGTCCTCTACTGCGGTGCCTACGCTGCTGCCGGCGATGCCTACAACCCCTTGTTCACCATGGAGGAACTCTACTTCATCAAGGCTGAGGCTTACTACTGGCTCGGCGAAAAGGTTACTGCTTGCCAGTTGACCAAGGAAGCCACCGAGATGAATATCCGTCGCCACCTCGAGCGCTACGTTGCCGACAACGACGGCCTCTATCCCTACAGCGACGGCAAGCCCGGCACTGTTGGCGAGCGTTGGTTCAAACTCTATCTCCAGGCATTCCTTGACAACGAGGACCAGCAAGACCCCGACACCCGCTCGCTCCGCTTCACTCGCTGCGAGGAGAACGGTCAAAAGCACTGGTACTTCAACGAGTCGACATTCTCGCTCAGCGACCTCATGATTCAGAAGTATATTGCCATGTATATGCAGCCCGAGCAATGGACCGACATGCGTCGCTACCACTACTCCAACAACCGCAACAACTATGGCATCGGCGACGCCAACGAAATCATCTATCCTACCCTCCGTCGCCCCTACAACCTCTACAAGCCTTACTTTGTCGACGGCCTCAGCAACGAGGAGCAGGAGAATACCTGGATCCAGCGTATCAACTACGACCCCGAGACCGAGGAAAAGTATAGCCAGGCTGAACTCCAGCGCCTCGGCGCCTCGATGAACCACAAGTGGCTCCTCAAGCCTATGAACTGGGCTGAGGCTTACGGCGTTCGCACTTCGCTCACCGCTGAATAATCAACAAGCATCGCAATTAATATTAAAGATATAACGATTATGAAACTTCAATATAAAATAGCCTGCCTTGCCCTCGGCGTCTTTGCCATGTCGTCGTGCGACCGCCACGATATTATCAACGATGTGGCTCCCATCGGTCAGGCTGTACCTACCTGCTACTGGTCGCTCAACTCCACAGTGTGCAAGGCCGGTGACAGCTTCACCTTCCAAGGCAAGTATTACACCGACCCCGAGCACACTCCCGACCACTCGGAGGTTTGGTACCAAATCGTGCGCAGCGAGGAGGCTTCGGTGCTCTCCAAGCTCGGCGGCACCTCGCTCGGTTACACCCACAAGAGCACCCGCACCGACACTGTCCGCACTTATCAGTCGATGGCTACATTCCCCCACGACCCCTCGCTGTGGGACGGCTATGAATTCATCCTCAACGGCTCTGTGCCCGTGTCGCGTACACTCTCGCCCGTCAAGTGGGCTGATATCTCCACTTGGGACCAAGAGAACTTTGACTCTTACTATCCCGCCGGCTTCGCCGAAGGCTTCCTCAACACCGTCCTCGGCTACCTCACCGACGAGGCTACCGCTCCCTCTTATTACAATGCCCTCCGCTCGGTTTACATCACCTACGACTTCACCAACGAGCAATTCGAAGCCAATGGCTTCCCCGCTGTTGACCAGTCACAGGCTATGGCTGACAAGAGCGACCGCTGGTTCTCGACCACTGTTGCCTCCGACGACGCTATCGTAGGTTACTACTATTACACCGTTGAGGGCGACAAGAACGTCGTTCACGAAATCACCATCGAGGAGAACGAGCACTTCGACGCCGCTCCCACTTATCCCGTGTACAAGTCGGCTGAATGGGTATTCTGCCGCTACGACGACAACGCCGGTGCAATCGTCTCCACAGTCCGCACCGAGTGGCTCCCCCGCTTCCGCTCGCTCCTCGAGCTTATCCCCTTCCAAGATTGGATCTACGACAGCGCCAACGCTTGCTACAAGGTCGATTTCTCGCGCAACTACTCGCTCAACGCCCAGTTCCGCGTTTACGACACCGATGGCAACGAAGGTCGTGCCTACGATGTGCTCACTATCACAGTTAACTAATCCAACTATCCGTGAAAACTATGAAAATCTTCAATAAGATAGCAGTAGCAGCACTGGCAATGTTTTCGCTGGCAGCCTGCTCCGAGAATTATGTCGACCCGGGCTACTACCCCAGCGCCGATGTAGACTTCACATACAACGTCGACGGCGACCAGTACACCCTCGACTACTATGTGGTGTCGACTATCCAATTCAACAACACATCGGCTAAGACCGGCAACTTCGTGTGGGACTTCGGCGACGGCACCACCTCCACCGAGGCTAACCCCACTCACAAGTATGACGTAGCCGGTAACTACAAGGTTACCCTCACCCTCGAGGGCGTCGGCTCGCGTACTTACCCGCTGATGATCAACGATATCGCTCCCCTGCTCACCGTGGCTACTCAGAGCGACGACATCATCGAGTTCAACAAGACCACAATGACCTTCAACATCGAGTTGCCTAACCCCGAAAATCTCCCCGTGCGCTACGTGTGGACCTTCCCTGAGGGTACCACCTATGCCGACGGTACTCCCGCTACCGAATTTATCGGCTATAGCGACGACCAGGGCAACATCGAGTATCCCGCTCCCGTGATGTTCAAGAACATCGGCTCGCAGCGCGTGTCGATTGTCACCACCTTCGATACCCGCGACGGTGGCGAAAATCGCCGTCTTGCCGACTCTTACCTCAACGTGCAAGTTGGTGTCAACGAGCCCGCCGCAACTCTCTACTACGCTCAGCGCGGTGGCAACATCAAGGCTATCAAACTCGTCGACAATGTGCCCGCCGGCACCAAGGTGATGCCCTATGACCTCGGCGTCCCCACCGGCTCCACTGTCTTCAACATCTTGTGCAACTCTACCTTCACCGCCGGCTCGGAGGAGGAAGGTATTCCCGACCAAGAGACCGACTGGATTTATATCCTCGACGCTGGCAAGCAGTACTACTATGTAAATGATGAAAACGGTGTGCTCGGCGACGGTACCATGACCGCTATGCACGCCGACGGCTCGGGCGTTAACGTCGTAATCACCAATGTCGGCGGTCCCGCCTTCAACGACCCCTTCCGCGGTTACATCAACAACGGCATCATCTACTATAGCGACCGCAACACCGGCTTCACCGCTATCGATTGCACCACTCGTGGCGCTGTCGAGGGCGTGGGCGACAGCAATCGCCGCGCTTCCTACGTGATGACCAACGAAAATACTCCCTTCAAGGACCAAGGTATCTCCTGGGGCGCTATCACCAACGGCTTGCTCCGCGATAGCAACAACTGGTGGTGGATCGGCAAGAACTACAACGGCTATGGCATCTTCCGCTTCCGCGACAGCGACGTTTACGCTACCGAGGCTGAGGCTAAGAAACACCCGCTGCCCTCTCAAGCCATCCTCTCCGGCGAGAAGACTACTGCCTTCACCATTGACGAGAAGAACAACGCTCTCTACGTTTACCACTCGGGCGCTAACCAAGGCTTCCGCGCTTACACTATCCCCGATTATAGCGCTACTGTAACAACCTCCGATGCCTACTTCTCCAAGACTCTCGATTGCACCCCCGAGAATACCACTGCTGAGGAAGGTCTCTATGTAACCCAACTCGCTCTCGATAACGAGACCGGTAAGGTTTACTTCTGCTACCGTCCCGAGGCTAACGACGACTCCGGTCTCAAAGCCGGTATCGTGGTATTTGACCCCGCTACTCAGACTCTTAAGAACTATGGCGAGACTTCCGACCTGGCTACCGGCTGCGTCATCAATCCTCGCAAGACCAAACTGTTCTAATTTTTCAATCTAATTAATAAAGGTAATTCCACGCCCGCCCAAGGGTGGGGATTACCTTTGTTGAAATATTAAAAAAAGTTATTAAATGAAGAATAAACTGTGTACGGCACTTCTCCTCGCCGCCGCAATGACTACACTGACACCGAGCGTGCCTACCCGTGCTGCCGACCTCCGCGAGCACCGCGCCGTGTGGGTTACCCCCTTCCTCAGCGACTGGCCCACATCGGCTGTCACCACCGGCAATGCCGCCACTCACCGTCGATACCTCACTCGCTCGCTCGATACCTTCAAGGAGTCGGGTATCAATATCGTCTACTTCCATGTGCGCTCGCACTGCGATGCCAATTATCGCTCGAAGTATGAGCCGTGGTCCAAGTTTGTCGGTGGCACTCGTGGCAATGAACCTGCCTTCGACCCCCTCGAAGTACTCCTCGAGGAGGCTCACGCCCGTGGCATCGAGGTATATGCTTGGGTCAATCCATATCGCTATTGTGGCGTCTACACCAACGGCGAGAGCCCCTTGGACTATGAAAATACTCACCCCGAGTGGCTCATCGTCCAGTCGGGCAAGGAGACTATCCTCAACCCCGGTCTCGAGGAAGTCAAGCAACGCATCTGCGACGTAATCGCCGATGTGGTTGACAATTACGACATCGATGGTGTCGTATTTGACGACTATTTCTACAGCAATCCTACTCCCTACGACCTCGACGCCGACCTCTATGAGGCTGCCAAGGCTGCCGACCCCTCGGTGGGCACTCAACTGCAGTGGCGTGTCGCCAATGTCAACGATATGGTGCGCCGCGTGTCGCAGACCATCAAGGAGCACAAGCCTTACCTCCCATTTGGCATCTCGCCCGCCGGCATCGCCTCGCCCTCCAATGTGACCACCGAATACGGCTTGCAACCCATCAGCGGCGACTGGCAGTACAATGCCATCGCCTCCGACCCCCTCAACTGGTACAAAAACGGCTACGTCGACTACATGGCTCCCCAGATTTATTGGACCGACCGCTTCGACGAGGTCGAGTCCTGGTGGAATATCGCCGGACGCAAGTTCGGCCGCCATCTCTACTCGGCTATCACACTCTCCGAGGCTACATACTATGGCGCCGAACTCAACCGCGAAGTGGAATTTGCTCGCCAAATCCAAGCCGACAACACCTCGGGCTTCTCTTACTTCCGCATGAGCGAGTTTATCAACACTGTATTCCGCTATGAGGGCGTAGGCGTGGAATTTGCCGACTTTGTGGGCTCACACGCCCTGAGCACCCCGGCTCTCGCTCCTATCCGCCCCTGGAACAATGTTTACGAGCCCGCCTACGTCACAAACCTCCATCGCGACGGCTCCACCCTGGCGTGGGACGCTGTCGAGGGCATGCGCTACACAGTCTATGCCTTCGCCGCCGGTGAGGAGCAACGCCCCTTCAGTACCAATCTGGTGCAGGTGACTTACACCAACTCTTTCGCTATCCCCGACGACCTCGCCGACAAGACCTTCGGCGTGGCTGTCTACGACCGCTACGGCAACGAGTACTCCATGACCACCGAGGGCGGCACCCCCGCTCCCGCTGTGGTAGCCAAGTTGACTTATCCCGAGAATGGCGCCAAGGCTGCCGACCTCTTTGACTTCACTTGGGAGGATACCGGCACCGATA
>JBJEDD010000202.1:0-7892 GCA_051871715.1 Muribaculaceae bacterium
GATGTATAGCTATCATATTTGCTGTTGTAAGGCGAGTAGGCTATGTATTTGTAGTTCTCATTGTAGTATACGTCTGAGGCGATGACATTCCCGCCATCATCGACGCGATAGGCGAGCCCGGTTTTCTGCACTACAAATTTGTAATTGTTGATAATCACCGAGCCGTATTGGTCCAATACGATGAGTCCGATTTCATCGCCCGGGGCAAATGAAGTGACGACGCCGCTGGTCGATATCCTGGAATTAACATCGTTGACATTTTGGCTATAAGCAACTATGTCAACCTTAATTTCCAGAGGCGTACCCTGCTCACGCATTATTGGCTCGGATGAGCATGCCGCCAAGCATATCAATAATATGAGTGGTATTAACTTTTTCATCTTCAATTACTTTTCTTTAAGAAGCACCGGGCGGATAGAGTATCCGTTGTATCTTTCAGACTCAACGAGAGCGGGAGTGGTCATATGTCCATCACCGGTGCCAACCACCGTGTAATAAGTTGTCTCGAAAGCGTATGACTTTTGGTTGGCTCCGGCGGTGTCACTGCATGGGGTTGAAGACCAATAGTTGCAGATTGCCTTATTTACCTTCCCATAGGTATCGGTTGATATGTAGCCTGTATAGCCGGTTATCGGGAGGTAGATAAGTCCTACGATTTTGTCGCCTTCCTTCTTGGTAACTTCCCATACCGAGGCATCAAAGTCGAGATTGTCTTCGGTTGCCGACCCGTCTGCGATTTTTTTCACAGTCTTCCATGTCCAGGTACAGTTGTTGATGATGTCCAGCCACATCTGTTGCGTGGGTATGCACCATAGCCAGTAGCCCCCGCCGAGATATGCTTTCACGGCATCGTTATCTGTGCCTCTGATATCATCTGCGGCTGTGCCAATGTAGCCCGCCGGAGAGTAAAGTGATGGATCTTTTGTCTCAATCTCTCCCCAGGCATATTGACGCCCCGTCTCGATAGGCTCCATAGCGCCGAGGTTGCATGTCGCCCATAGCACTTCGTAGTTCTTACCATCGATAGTCGCCTCCATACCCAAGCTCACAAACACCATTTGTGCCGTTTCGTGGTCGGTCTGGCTCCATACGGCGTCGGGTGACACGATGATGTTGAGCGACTCGGTCTCATCAGTGTTGTAGGTGGTGCAAGTCGCGATATCAATAATGTTGAGGCGTATCTCTTTCTCCAGGAGGTCAAAGTTGAAGGTGTAGATTTTTCCTGCCTCAAACTTATTGTTGGTTATCAAGTCGGAGTTGAGTTTCAACTGATATGTCAGATAGTTGGTGTCGATGGTGAACTTGAGCGGCACACTGTTGAAGTTGTCATCGAGCGGAAAACACAAATTGTAGAAGACACCTGTCTTAGTACGTGGTATTGTGATACCTGCACCATCGCCTATCTCGGTCGTTAGTTGGTCATAATATGACGACTTATCGGCTTGCTCAACCACTGTGCCGTCGCTGAAACGTAGCACATTGGGGAAAATATCAGACCCGTCATCAGATTCCATCTTTATATCGGTGATGATGATGTCCGAGGTGATATTGTTGGTGATGTTGAAGCGGATAATCGCGCATGCCGAGTTGAATACCGAGGCATTCGCCACTACATCCGAGGCATCGACCGACTGCAAGTCGGTGGAGGTATATACATAGGAATAGTCGGCAAGAGACGATAAGTCATTGGCGAGTTGGTCGTATTTGAATGTTGCCGGTAATTCCATATCTACATAGACCTCGTCTTCGCTGCTGATGATGGCGGTGTGCCCATTGATAGGGTGCAAGCAGTACATCTCATCACCCACAGCCACCGGGTAGACATAATTGCCGTCGACGACATTGTACTTCACACCCGAGGCGGTTTGCAACTTGATGTAGTAATTGTCGGCATCAACGGTCCAAAATTGTGTCCTCGAGTAATATGTGGCAGAGGCGTCCATATCTTCGAAGAATTCAACATATTTCCCGGCATGCTTGATCGCAGTGAGCATATTGTCGCTGTTTTCCCAGTTGTATACTACCTTGTCATCTGTATCGGTTTTGTCATTCCATGTGCTCCTCGACTTGTTATCAGCAAAACTTATATTGAGCCGATGCACTTTCTCATACACATTTTGCTCCTCGGTACAAGAGGTGAGCAATAGTAGCGCGAACAAGATATGATAGATATATTTCATTTTTCCAACATTTGTTATTCGGTCATATCTCCATCCGAGAATACCCCTCCGGGAATGATGTCGTCGCAGTAGAAAGTTAAGTCCTGTGATGTTACATAGACGAGTTTGGGCGATTTACTCTCGAGGGAGAATATATATGTGTAACTCTTGCCGCTCTCCCAGGTCATGGGATTCACAAATGTTGCCGATCTATTCTCACCGTCGCATGTGCACGACGCTGTCCAGTTGACCGGATTGGAGGCGTCGGGCACGCAGTAGTAATAGGTGCTTGATACCACGGCGTCGGAGGTGCCGGCAGGTATGGTCACATCGTTATAAATGAAACTGTCGCTGCTTGACGCGGTGGGGTTCAACGATGTGGCGGCTGTGACGGCGCTCCAATCATATGTGTAAGTCATATCGGCTTCAGATGTGATAGCGGCTACGGGCGTCATCTTGATATTTGTCACTGAGACATCTGATGCTGAATTCTTTACGAAAGCAACGCATACTCGGCAGTGGGAGTATCCGAAGTGCAGGTTGACTACCTTGCCAAACTCGGGCGTGCCTCTCTCGATACTTTGTGGCTGGGCTGCCAGCACACTCCCCGTGGTGTTGTTTGCCAAATGCAGTTTCATCGATGATATATCCGTAAAGGTGACTTTGTCGTATGGTGCTCCGGCAACGAAAAGATAGCGGTCGATGCTGCCTATCCAAAATACCAGTGGTTGCTCATCAATTAGATATGTCCAATGATCAGTGTCAAATTGCACTTTGTAGCCCTTCATTACTTCAATTTGCGAGGCATCCTTCTCGGCAACGGCATATACCTTGAAGTTGTCATACATCCCTGCCGGAAGGAATGCTCTGGAAAATGAGGATTCCGATTGGGCGGATACCATCAGAGGTGTGACCTCAGCATCCTCCTTTCCCGATGGCTCATCAGCATTACTGCAACCATGCAATAGCAAGACAATGAGAAATAGTATTGATATGAGATATAACCTAATAAACTGCAACATTAGTATTTGTGACCTTTTATTGTCGTATGTTGAAGGGAATGCCAATACTCCCTTTAACATGCAAAGTTAATAATTATCCGAGAAATATATGCTTTGTTAAATACCTTAGGTGAGCGATTTAATAAACTTTAACACTTGTTGTGTCTGTATGTTCTACAACATACTCCACCCTGTATGTTGATAAGTCAAAAATATGTATATTTGCACAAAAATAATCAACCACAATATTCAAATGGATAAAGAGACAATCGCGCACCAGCTTGAAAAGGTTAATCTTTATGTTGTCCTCCGTGAAGAGGAAAACAAAAACATCAAGTCACTGTCCAAGCACACAGGTGGTACCAATCGTATGCACGACAGGCTCGTCATACAAGACAGACACAAAAAGTTGATAATCAACGAGTCAAGCATCTTTGATACCCTGCGCTCCTTGGGACGTCTCATTGGCTTTGATAAAATCGAAGCAGCCGACGTGATGGTGAAAAATATGCGAGACAACGCAGGGCGGTGGATCCTCTCTGATGCTCCGGTTGCGTCGGTCGCCCTCGCCCTCAATCAACTATTCGACACAATAAACGCCAGATACATCGCCACCATCCTCCCCCGATAACCCCCATGGTAATCAATAATTGTTGTGGATAATATAAGAGAAGCGCTGAAAGTTGTCTTTCAGCGCTTGTGCTTTGGATTGCCTTCTCGGCTTTGTCGGGGTGACTAGACTCGAACTAGCGACCTCACGCCCCCCAGACGCGTACTCTAACCAACTGAGCTACACCCCGCGTTTCCAAAAGCGTTGCAAAGTTACGCCTTTTATATGAACCATGCAAATTTTTTTACAATTATTTTTCAAAAAAAAATCAGCATATTTCCTAATCTTCAGTAAGTGAGAGGTATATTATATGAGTTTTGTTTGTTGGCTTTGTCGGTATTGCTTGGGATTCATGCCAGTCTGTTGCTTGAAGTATTTGCCAAATGCCGATTGCGATGGAAAATTGAGGCTGTAGGCGATTTCTTTCACGGTTTTGGTCGTATAGTGGAGCATCATACGTATTTCGAGCATCACATATTCGTTAATCCAATCTACGGCGCTTCGTCCGCTGTAAGAGCGCACCATCCGCGATAGATATTTGCCGGTGAGGCACATATGTTCGGCATAGAATTTAATACTGCGCTGGGATGTGTGGTAGGAGTATAAAAGTTGCATAAAGTGGTCAAACAGTTGTTGGGCGCGAGATGCCGTGCCGGTATTAATTAAGACTTTGGATTGATGGCGTTTAAGTAGGTTGAGTACTGTGTATGACAGGGCTTGTGCCAATCCGTTGATGACATTGGCGTTGTTTTCGCGAATGTTCTTGATGAGGAGTTCGCGATAGGCGTTGAGGCTGTCCATGTCATCGTTGTCAATGTGCAACGGACCGATGCCTCGGGTGTTGATTATCTCACTGCGCAAGCGAAAGTCAAGTAACAACGTCTGCATATACTCTTCTGAGAGAATGATGGCATAGGCGAGTACGTCCTCGCTGTGATGTACGCGGATGATATCATCGGAGAGGATGACCAGCATTGAGTCGGCTTCTATGCTATATTTTTTGAGATTAATATCGCAGTCGATGTGTCCGCGATTGCACACAAAGATCGTCGAGGCGTTGAGGCGCGCCGGCTGAGAGAATAGTGTGAGTTTGTCAACGCATTGCACTATAGCAATGCCGCGATGACTACGGATGCCCTCGGGGTCATTCTTCTGCAACAAGTGCTCGATAGTGATTACAGGTAATGGTTCGTTCATATCGTTTAAGCGTTTGTTTGCGCAAATATAGCTAATTTCTTGCGATAAATATGTGATTTATACGCTCATAGTGCCCTCTTACTCCAATTTTGGGGCTTTATACGACTTTTTTGATTGTTAAATCCTATCGTACTTTGCACTCGAAATACAAAACACGAAGTTATGAACTATAAAAAATTACTATTAATTGCCACACTGACGCTTGTGGGCGTGATGGCACGAGCCGATATACTCACGCTGGACGATTGTCGTGCGCTGGCACTGAACCACAACAAGGAGCTGCTTAAATATGATATGCAACGACGCGCGGCACACTTGGACAACAAGGCAGCCTATACTAATTTCCTACCTAAAGTATCGGCTACGGGGGTGTATATGCACACCGGCAAGGAGTTGTCGCTACTGAGCGATGACCAGAAAAACACGCTATCTAATATCGGGACTGCGCTATCGATGCCCGAGCTAAACGTAGTGGGTGCCGGATTAGTCGATGCCCTACATACTGATACGCGGGATATAGCCGGTGTCGCTGTAATGCTCACGCAACCGCTGTATATGGGTGGCAAGATACGTGCATACTATAACATTACCAAATATGCCGAGCAACTGTCTGGCTTTCAATACGATACTCAGAAGCAAGATCTATTGGTGCACGTCGAAGAGACTTATTGGAATATTGTTGCGCTAATGTCCAAGAAACGTCTTGCCGAGAGTTATCTCAACTTGGTCGAGACCCTCGATAACGATATTTCATGTATGGTTGACGAAGGCTTTGCTACCAAGGCGGATGCCCTGAGCGTGAAGGTAAAGGTGAATGAGGCTAAGATGACCATCGTCACCATTGACAATGGTATCGAGATATTGAAGATGCTCATGTGCCAATTGTGTGGCTTGGAGGTCACCTCAGAGATTACACTTGCTGATGAGACGACCGAGATGCCCACTTTCGCAGATACGCTAATTGACGAGCAAGATGTTAATCTGTATAACTCTCGTCCTGAATTAAGGTCCTTGTTGACTGCGGTGAATATCTACGATGAGAAGGTCAAAGTGGAACGAGCAGCGTTTCTTCCCTCTGTAGCGCTTACAGCCGGATATTTTGCCAACTACCCGTCGGTGTTTAACAGCTTTGAAGAAAAATTTAAGGGTACATGGTTTGTGGGCGCCGTGGTCTCCGTGCCTATACTCACCTGGGGCGAGAGAAGTTACAAGGTGTCGGCTGCTCGTGCTCGAGCACAGTGTGCTCGTTATGACTACGACGATGCTTGTGAGAACGTATCTCTACAAGTGAGCCAGTGTCGCCAGCGCTATGTTGAGGCTCAGGAGCAGGTGGCTGTATCGCTCAGCAGCCAGAGCGAGGCGGAGGAAAATCTAAAGTACGCTACTGTCGGCTTGCGCGAAGGTGTCATACCCGTGAGCAACGTCATTGAAGCGCAGACCGCTTGGTTGTCAGCTCGGTCTTCGCTGATAAACGCTACCATTGACCTCCATGTAGCTAATATTTATTACCGTAAAGCATTAGGTTTAATCAAATAGAATTATCATCTATGAACAAAAAACATTTCAATACAATTATTTTTACCACAACTGTCATTGTGGTAGTCATACTTATCGTAATTATTGTCGGAATATGTATCCCCGAGCGCGCCGAAGTGCTACAAGGACAAGCCGAGACGAGCGATTATCGCATATCGAGCAAGATCGCCGGCAGAGTAATCGAAATTAGGGTGCAAGAGGGCGATAGTGTGCATCGTGGCGATACCTTGGTAATCTTGGAGGCTCCCGACATAGAGGCAAAACTATCGCAAGCCATTGCCGCTTTTGAGGCTGCACAGGCACAGTCTATCAAGGCTATGAACGGCTCGAGACAAGAGCAAATACAGACTGCCTATGAGCAGTGGCAACGAGCAGTGGCAGGCTTGGATATAGCCGAGCGTACATACAATAGGGTCGAGCGCCTGTTCAATAGTGGTGTGGTTGCCGAGCAAAAGCGTGACGAGGCTTATGCTCAGTATATGGCATCGCAAGCCACTGAGCGTGCTGCTCGCTCGCAATATGATATGGCTGTGAACGGTAGCCGCTCCGAAGACCTTACTGCGGCTGATGCTCAGGTGGCTCGTGCCCGCAGTGCCATCAATGAGGTGTCGTCGTATATTGATGAGACTATATTGACTGCATCAGCCGATGGTGTCGTCACCGAGATTTTTCCCGAGTTGGGTGAATTGGTTGGTGGCGGAGCTCCGATAATGAATGTCGCTATGACCGGAAAGTCCTATTTTGTGTTTAATGTGCGCGAAGACTTCCTGCCTGGGCTCACCGTGGGCACTGTGGTAAATGTATATATGCCGGTATTTGACCGTGAGGTCGCTGTGCGCATTACACGCATCAAGGAGGTCGGATCCTTTGCCGCATGGAAGGCCACAAAAGCTCTCGATGAGTATGACCTCAAGACCTTTGAAGTGCGTGCCTATCCTTTAGATAGCAATGACTTGAAAGATGTGCGTGCCGGAATGTCGGCAATTTTGAAGATATGATGATGCAAATCAAGGATGTATTGCGACGTATTGGACTGATCACTCGGCGGGAGTTGCGGTATTTCTCGCGACGTCCGTTGCTGTTGTTTACCATTGTTCTGGCACCGCTGATATGCGCGGTGTTCTTTGTCTCGCTTATGGACAAGGGACTGCCTACAGATTTACCGGCTGCCATAGTTGACGAAGATAACACAAATATAACTCACATTATAGTGCGCACAATCGATGCCCTTGAGGAAACGAATTTTTGTCGCTCGTATGCCTCATTCAGCGAGGCGCGGCAAGCGATGCAGCGTGGCGAGATATATGCTTTTTTCTATATACCTCGTGGAACAACCGAGGATGCTCTGGCAAATCGTCAGCCACGCATTTCCTTCTATACCAGCGAGGC
>JBJEDD010000203.1:0-7886 GCA_051871715.1 Muribaculaceae bacterium
CACAGAGCGCAGCGGGGTCTCGAATTTTCGTGCCAGTGAGAGCAGACCCAAGCTCGCTTGGTGTCTGCCGAGCGCAGCCGAAAATGCTTCCGCGAAGAAAAATTTTGAGTGCAGCCGTAGGCAATCCCTAAATTTTTTGAAAAATATTTTGCCAAACTCGTCTTGTCCTTGCCCGAAAAAGGCGGTAGCCGCAGCGTCGCAAGTGCGTAAATTTGTGAAGCGAATACTGCGGCAAAAGCTAACCCAACTTTCACCCCGAAAAAATTTTTTACGAATTTTTTCGGGGTATTTTTTGTGATGCGGTTATGTAATCGACTGTTTATCAAGATGCATATTTCGCCTTGACAACCGAATGTGGCTGTTTTCTGAATTGTAGGACACAATTGGTAAGAAATTTGTTTGTACTTTTGCCCTATGCATGTGAATATCCAACATAGGTGGAACCCGGCTTTGGGCAAGGAGGCGCTCTATTATCGGCTGAAGGAGTCGTATCGCGACGTGCGCGGCAACGTGCATTCGCTGATTGTGCTCAACGTCGGGTTTGTGCCGGAGTTGGATGCCATTCAGATGCGTCGCATCGCTTATGCGTTGACCGACCGTTTCAAAAATCGCAATACTGCCGGTAGCTTGTTCGGCGATGATTTGTCGATGCTTACGGAACTGGAGCGTGGCTTTGCGGAGCAGTTTTGGCAACGGATGATTGATGAGCGTACGATAGACCGCTTTGATGCGCAGGAGAATGCGGCCCGCAAGGAGTCGGAACGCTATATCGACTTGTACACTGCCGAGCATACCGATGCTCGTGAGGTGGGTGCCGAGTGGCTGTGTAAGCAAACGATTGACCGCCTGGGGATTGAAGATTTTCTGCGTAGCGAGGGGTGGAGCGAAACGCTGATACACACGGCGTTGTCTTCATTGATAGTGCGCACGGTTTATAGCCCGTCGGAACTGGCAACATGGCGAATTATGCGCGAAAATTCGGCGGCATGCGAGCTCTATAGTGGCAATCCCGACTGGGTGCCCGGTTTCAACTCTCTGTATCAAGTTGCAGATAAGTTTCTGGAAATCAAGCCAAAAATCGAGCACTACCTCTGTAATAAGGTGGACACGTTGTTCAATCTGCAAAACCGCATCATACTCTTCGACCTCACTAATTTCTACTTCGAGGGAGCCAAGCGCGACAGCCGAAAGGCGAAGTTCGGACGCTCGAAGGAGCGCCGTAGCGACTGCAAGTTGCTCGTTTTAGCGCTGAGTATCAACACCGAAGGCTTCATTCGCTACAGCGAGATACTCGAAGGCAACACCGCCGACCCAAAGTCGCTCCCCGACATGGCAGAGCACCTGATGGCGAAAAACGGCACAGCTTCGGCTGACAAGACACTCGTAGTGATAGATGCCGGCATCGCCACCGAAGACAACCTGGCATTGCTCAAGCAGAAAGGCTATAACTATCTGTGTGTCAGTCGCACAAAACTCACAAACTACACTCTCGCCGATGACAGCCGCAGCGTCACCGTATGCGACAGCCGCAAGCGTCAAATCACCCTACGCGAAGTGCACACCGAGCCCGGCTCCGACTACTTCCTCGAAGTAACATCACCCTCAAAAGCCATGACCGAAGCCTCCATGAACCGCCAGTGGCGCGAACGCTTCGAGCAACAAATGCAAAGCATCAACCAAAGCATCAATAAGAAAGGAGGCATCAAGCGCTACGAAAAGGTCATCGAACGTGTCGGAAGAGCCGTACAACAATATCCCTCAATAGCCAAATACTACGACATCATCTACGAATGCGACGACGAACGACCCGAGCAAATGAAGCAAGTGCAATGGAGTGTCAAAGACCTCACCGATATAGAAAGCGGCCACGGCGTATACTTCCTGCGCACCAACGTGCCCACACTCGACGAACGCACCACCTGGGACTACTACAACCTCATTCGCGAAATCGAAACCACCAATCGCCAGCTCAAAACCGACCTCTCGCTACGCCCCATCTATCACCAAAAAGACAACCGCAGCGATGCCCACCTATTTCTCGGTCTGCTCGCCTACACCGTCGTCAACACCATCCGCCACCAGCTCAAGCAAAGCGGCATCAACTGCTACTGGACCGAAATCGTACGACGCATGTCCACCCAGAAACTTGTCACCACTCAAGGCCTCAACCCGCTGGGCGAAAAAATAGAACTACGCCAATGCAGCCGCCCCACCAAATCTGCCATCGAAATCTACCAAGCCCTCCACTACAAAGAGGCCCCGTTTAAGAAAATAAAAATTTGTAGGACACAGCCTCCCCCGGCCTAACATCTAACCTACTGACTCACAACAAAGCCTCCCCCTATCGGGGTGAAAGTTGGGCTAACTCAGCCGATGTCAGGAAGCGGAAAAAATCTCATGCTGAATAAAATAGGAAATGGGAAATTTGCGGAGCAAACATCGGAATGTCGAAGAAGCCAACCTATTAAGTCGCAGAACGTCAAGGCCGTGGGGCAATTCAGATGATGCAAGGCTATCATCGTCAGGCAATGCCCAAGCGATTGCGCGGTGGTGAGTTCGTGCTTGCGTCAATGGGGTTCATCAGCCAACAATCGTGCCAGTGAGAGCAGACCCAAGCTCGCTTGGTGTCTGCCGAGCGCAGCCGATTGAAAGCGTAGCTAATGGTGGCGCAGGTTCGTTCCACACCGAGGTCGGGAATACGAGGGAGTGTTCGGCTCTTGTTGCGTTACTCACTGCCGACAGCGACAAGCCGAAAAGGAGCAGATGTTCTGCCGTAGGCTTAGCCTACCAAGGCATATAGGCTTGAACGCTTACCCATAGAATGCCGCAAGTGGCTATCCCCACTGCTCCCTACGAAGAAAGCCGCCACAGTCATCACGACTACGGCGGCTCAAAGGGATTTGCTTATGAAGAAACTTTTACTTTCTGCGGTGTAGGAAATAATAGGCTAACAAGCCTAAGATGAGTGCCACGAACAGCAGGAACGACGTAGTGTTCGGCGGTTCGTAGGCTACTGTTGTGGCGGTATGCTCGGCCGACTTGTCAGCCGAGTTCGCCTTGTATGCCGTGGAATCAAGTCTTGACTTGGCTTCGACGGCTACCTTATGCTGCCGGCGTGTGTCGTTGAGTTTGCCCCCGACGGCTTTCAGCCGGACAATCTCGGTCGGACGTATTGCTTGTCCTTCTACAAGGACCGGGCGTTCGACTGTGATTGTCAGGGTGTCAAACTCAAAGTGCAGGTTCTTGATGATAGAGTCGGAAACGGCGATTGTGCGGTGATGTTCCGCCGTCACGACGGAGTCGGTGGCGGCAGACACATCTTTCTGCACCTGCTTTTGCGTACCGCAAGACGATACGCAAAGCACGATTAAGAGGAACGGAAGCAAGTGTTTCATAGCAAGTTACTTGTTAGGAAACTCTTTCTGAACGTCAAATGAGGGACACGCTTTGTTAGCAAACTCGTTATGTCCGTGGACTGTCGCGCCGGGGAATTGCGAGCGGAGTTCCGCGACGAGCTTGATGAGTGCGGATCTCTGCGCCTCGGTGCGTGTGTCCTTGGGCTTCTTGCCGTCAGCGGTGCAGCCGCCGACGTAGCAGATGCCGATAGAGTTTGCGTTGTAGCCCTTTGTGTGGGCGCCGACTTTCTCAATCGGTCGCCCACGGTGGACGGAGCCGTCGAGATAGATAACGAAGTGATAGCCGATGTCGCTCCAGCCGTTGCCTTTGACGTGCCATTGGCGGATTTGCTCGACCGTGAAATGCTTGCCTTCAGGAGTGGCAGCGCAATGGATAATGATTTTGTCTATCTTTCTCATAATGATTATGGTTTTATTGCCTTAGCCTTGTAGTGATAGTCGATGCCGAACAGTGCGCCGACGAACGTTAGGATTTCGCCAAAGGCGATGAGAACTGAGGGGTGTATTTCACCTGCTGGCGGTACGATGAAGCCCGTGACAAGCAGACCGCTGCCTACGACAATCAGCGCGACGGCGCAGATGAGTTGCAAGGTGTGCTTTTTTACGCCCCGAGGTTTCCGAGAGGGTTTCTGCCCTCTTTGTGGAGTGCTTTGTGGGGTGACGTTTGCCGAAGAAAAAGCGTTATAAGGTTTCATTTGGAATGTGATTTTATGGGGGATTTTATAGTGTCTTTTGAAAATTGTGGGCTACATAGTACCTTTGCGATACCTAAGTCACACCTCTGTACTCATACAAATCAGTTCAACCACTCAACGATGTTCCAACCACTGTACCTGTAAGTCCACCTCTGGGTGTATATGTGATGGCGATATAATGGCTCTGCTGTTATATTATCCCAGGCTTTCACTGACGAATGCTTGATGAGCCGTTGAGGCTATCTACGCTGTTTACAAAGGTTGGCAGTCCATGCTAACCATTTCTTTTGCGCTATCTCGAAATGGCGAACTTGCCGCTCTTGGGGTCGTAAACGACCGAGAACTCGGCAAGGTTACTGACGAGATTGAGGACATTGACGATTGCTTTGCCGTGATAGACTTTCTTGGCGAAGCCGACAGCGAAGCGAAGGCGCACCATGCGCTCTTGTTTCGCTCGTTTGTCGTAAAGGCAAATCATCGAACGACCCCAAGCAATTCTCTTGTGTCCGTCCTTATCGACATGAATACGGATAAGGTCGTTGACATCAAGGCTGAAAGCGTTTGCTTGCTTGTGAATGGACTTTGGCTCGTTGGTGGAGAAATGCAGTTTCGTGCCGGTGACCTTCACCGTCTGCCACGAGCCATACAGATGCCAACCCTTGGTCGGTGGTCCGTATTGCTTGTTTTTGTTCACGCGGTCGCGATTGCGGCGGCGAGTGTGGCGGAACAGATATGGCACATATCCCGCTTGCTGCAACTTACCTGCGCCATAGACGCAAAGGTCGCCGTTGACAACTTCGACAGCGATTTGCCCCTTGCCCTGCAAGGTGGCAACGGAGTCGGAAGTGCCTGTCAACTCGGCTATTAACTTCTCCAACTTTTGTAGTGTCGGCAACACAGTGTCATTCATGCGATTGCGCACAGTGTTAAGGTCTATGACCTGCTGCGCTCGCATCACGCCCGAATGTTCGGTCGTGGCTTGTGCCAACTTGATGCCGACATTGTTGGAGCTTGTCGTGTCGCCAAGCGGCGAGACCTTATCGACGTGCAGGTACAAGTCGTTGCGGTCGGTTACGTTGGATTGCTTGATGTTGGAGATGTACATAGCCGCATCGCGCATGGCGTTGTACCAGTTCGCCATTAACGTGGTCGTTTCGGAAGTCCCGGCAGTAGCAAGCAGGTCAGTGATGCGCTGCATGATTGCGCCGAGGCTTTCGGGCGTTATTGCGTCCTTGGCGTTGAGCTTACGGAACTCTGTAATGAGTTGGGTAAGCGATTGGGTATTGATAGAATTAGCCATAGCAAATTGATATTTATATCGCAAAGCTATGGCTAATTGGGAGTATGAGAAAAGACACCTTAAAGCGTCACCGACTTGCGCATAAGGTCGGGATTGAGTGCTCGCGAAATCGCAAGGCAACAATCTTTGCCAAGATTGTCAGCGAAGAACTCCTGAATGTTCATCACCGAGGCGAAGTATTTGCGAGAGAACCACCGCTTACGCTTGCGGCGGTTGGTGAACCCGGCACCGAGGTCGCCACTATTCCCTCGTGGCGTATTCGAGCCTGTGCCGTAATCGACAAATAAGCCATAGGTGTTGAACGATTGAGAGAGCGTTACAGAAGTATATTTGCCGTCGGCATTCATACCTACGGCAATGGTTGAGCGGTACAACGCCCCTGTGTCGATGACACCGAGGAGAGAGATTTGCTCTCGCCAAATCTTAATCATCGTGGCGTTGAAAGCGCGGACATACTTCTCACGCTCCTGCTGTGGGTTGTTTGTTCCACTCGTTTGCATTGTAACGTAGGTCAGTGTATTTGTCAATAGCGATTTGGAAATATGCGCAAGAGCAGCCGGAGAAGAAATATCGGTCAATCTCGTTGAACGATATTCGGGGGTCAATGTAGATGCAGTCCTGCTCCAACTTGACCCTTTCGAGGGTGAGTACCGACATGAATTGTCGGAACAGCTCGCGCATAGTTTCCATGCACTCGTTCCGGGCTTCCATATCATTTACGGCGTGCCGCATAGCGAGAAACACGGTTTTGACGCGGCGCGTCCGTGGCGTGTTGTTCAGTTCGGTGTAGCCGTCGGCTATATCCGAAACGCAGACAAAAGCCGAAGCCGACTGCATCTGTTCGAGTGCTTCCTCGAAGCCCTCCAGCCCCGACACCCGACAGAAAACAAAGTTTTCCGAGGTGGCGAGGCGGTTAGATGCAGTCAGTTGCTCGAAGAATTGAGTTGCATTCCAGTTGGTTGTTGTATGTTGAGCCATAGCGAAATAAGAAACTACTTTTTAAGTTGTTGTTGAAGTTGTTTATACTCTCGTGCTTGGGCGTTAAGCTCCGTAAGGGCTCGCCAAGTATCGAGCGAGAGGATTTCTTTCTCCTTGGTGATGTCGCCTTTTGTTAGTGCACGGATTTGAGCGTCCATAGCTTCTTGCAGTTGCGCACCGATGTTCGGTGAGCCGCCGAGCAGGTTGCCGTCTGAGGCACCTGCGATTGGCTGCAAGAAGTCCGAGAAGCGATTGGAGAAGAAAGCCTTCAACGAGGCAAGCCAATAGAAGACAGAGATGCGCTCGGCATCATCGAGTTTGTGCTTGCCAAGTTTGGGGTACAAGATGCGGGCGAGTTCATCGAGCAAGGCATCGTTCTGCGTTTGGAGAAAACCTTGATAGAGGTTGTCAACGCAGATGTACGTTTCAAAAGGTACGCCTTGGAAGTCGGCGGCAATGGCGGAAGCCTTGCCGATGCGTTCAAGCCTTACAGGTGCAGTCGGCAACTCGCCGAGCCAGCCGATCAGCGGTAGCAGTTCGGCGATATGCTCAGGCGTGGCCTCAAACAAGTACCTATCTTTTTGGATAAGGTACTTACGGTTTGGGTTCTTGCCGACCACCTTTAAGCCGCTCCACCCGAACAGGCAAGTTATCAGCAGTTCGTCTGTTGACAACTCTGCAGCAATGAGGGTGAAAACATAGCGGAGCTGTTTCTGAGTGAGTTCGTGCCAGCCCTGTGGCACAACGAGGTCAATAATTAAGGGCTTTTCTTCGGTGGTTTTTTCTTGTTTCGACATAATATGTAGAAATAAGTGTGTTGAGATATGCTTATCGTTACGAAATCAGAAGAAGTAGCCTGGTGAGTTTTTCTTATTCTCAAATTTGGGTGGTGAGAACAGCTTGGCGGTAGCCGAGTTGTGCCATTCGGGGAAGGCATTGGGTCGCTGCCGGATATAGTTTACTATGTCCTGCAAACGGCGACCAACAAATGTGTTGGTGCGCAGATAGCCGATGACTTGGTTGCGAATGGCTTTCACCACCTCGGCTTGCTCGTCCGTGAGTGTTCGTCGAAGCTGACGATCACGCAGGACGGTGAGCAGTTCGGGTGAGATATATTCTTCGGCGAGAGCGTCTTCAAGGTCGATAAGCTGAGAACGGAGTTCGAGGTACTTATCCCACTTGGAGCCTTGCACGTTGGCGATGCTATCGACAACGGAGAGGTCGGAGAAAAGCGATGCACCGAAGAAACGTGCCTGGTCGGAGTTGAGCCACTGGCTTGCTCCGACAAGTTCGGGCAATAGCCGGGCGATTGCCTCGTCGCGGAGAGTAAGCATCGAGCCGATAAGCCTATCGACGCGCTGCTTCGATGCGGCGGCAACGGTGTTGTTGCTGACAACGCCGAAGCCGTTAGGCGTGAACACAAGGTCGAGCGAGGGAATGGCAAGGCGCATTGCCTCGGTAGCCACAAGTTGACATAATAGTACCCGTACAGGGTTA
>JBJEDD010000204.1:0-7781 GCA_051871715.1 Muribaculaceae bacterium
TAATAAAATTTGGAACTATGAAATACATCAAAGATGAAGCCAAAGTCGCAATGCTTAATTCTTTAGTTGACCTTGAGGGCAACAAAGGGCGCATCTACGAAATGACCTATACGGCTGACTACAAACTCGATGATGCTCTTAATGCCGACACTGACAGTGTAGCTACCGTGGCTGCTTTTGTCGCTAAAAATCTCTTAGATGTGCCTTTAAAGTCCAATCCCAAACTATCTTACAGCGCCGGTTGCAGTGCCTTCGCCTGTCCCGATGCAAATAGTGGCAATTTCATCATGGGTCGCAACTTCGACTTCAATCACATAGATCCGGTGACTCATGAGCGAACAATGATTCCGGCGATTGTCGTTCATACTGCCCCTGTCGGTGGCAAAAAATCTGTTTCTTTTGTCGACGGTTTATTTGCAAACTACAAGTGTGGCTTTTTAACTGATGGCTCATCAGACCTCTCGTTACTCATTGCTCTACCCTACTTGCTTCTCGATGGCATCAATGAAGACGGACTCGCTGTCAGTGTCCTCAAGCTCGATGGGCTCCCAACCCGACAACATGACCCAGGCAAAAAGAAAATTTTCACCACCGTCGCCTTGCGCATGGTTCTCGATAGAGCTTCAACCGTCAAGGAAGCAATTGAGATGCTCAAGCAATACAATATGTGCATGGACAAGGACCCGGCAAGTTATCACTTCTTCATGGCTGATGCTCAGGGTGACTTCGCTATCATCGAGTATACCAACAATAACACCGATGAGCACCCCGACACAATGGAAGTCTTCACCGGTGATGATGCCCTTCGCTATGTTACCAACTTCTACGTATCACCTTCGATGGCTGACTCTCCTCACGGTCGCAACATGTCCACTCATGGCAAAAACCGCTACGAAATTTTGCGCGACCGACTCTCCGAACTTAAATACAAAACTAGTCCTACTCAGGCTTTTGAACTCCTGCAAGCCGTCTCTCAAGGTCCCGATGACGACCAATCTTCAACCGGCTTCACTCAATGGTCCCAAGTATACAACCTCAACGAGAAGACCGTAACCATGTCTATCCTCCGCGAATGGGATAAACAATTTATTTTTAACATTCAACAATCCAAATGAAGATACAACACTGTTTACGCGCACTTTTGACTGCAATATTCACTATTGCTTACGCCAACTCATTTGCCGACAACTTCACAGTCAATGGTCTCACCTATACCGCTACATCTGAGACCACTGTTATGGTTATCAGTGTTAGTGATGACTATTTATCCGAAAATGAAGGCTATATTGCTATTCCAGCCTCTGTCGAATACGAAAGCACTACATACGACGTAACAAAGATTCACATGAATTCATTTGAGAGTTGTACAGACTTAAAAAGCGTTTATATTCCTGCCTCAATTACTGAGATAGGTACTGATGTCTTTCTCGGATGTAGCAACTTGGAAAAAATTGTTGTCGAATCTGATAACACTGTATATGACTCTCGCCACAATTGCAATGCGATAATTGAAACTGCGTCAAATACCTTAATTACAGGAAGCAAAAACACAAAAATTCCAAACAACGTCACTACTATTGCCGCGCGCGCCTTCAAATGGAGCGGCATAACAACAATCACTATACCTTCATCGGTTACCACCATAGGCGAGGAAGCATTCTCGCGGTGCGAAGACTTATTGAGTGTTACTTTCGACAACTGCCCTGCTGCCATCGGTGAATCCGCCTTTGAAGATTGCGGTATTACAAGCCTCGTTATTCCGGAATCTATTGTGTCTATTGACAAGTGCGCCTTCAAGGATTGCCTCAATTTGAAAACTGTCTTGTTCAATGTTAAGAACATTAACGCATCAAATCTCAATTTTAACACTTCAAACGGCATTTTTTATAACACCAGCAGCGATTTGTGCATCGTTATCGGCAAAAACGTCTCGGCTATTCCCGACTATTTTTTCTACCTCAGCAAGGTCCCTAAAAAAGTAATTTCTCTTTCCTCTACTGCTCCGATATGCGAGAGCAACGCATTCAGTGCATATGCCAAAGTCGCAACTCTATATGTACCGGCAAGCTCTAATTACTCAACTGCTGAAGTCTGGCAAGACTTTAACACCATTACAGCCCTGAACTTTCTCATATCAGAAATATCTCTCAACCATAGCCAAGCATCATTGGAGGTTGGGAATACACTACAACTAACGGCTACAATCACCCCGCCCTATGCCACATTATCAGATGTACTGCTATGGACATCAAGCAACCCTGATGTGGCATTAGTTGATGCAGATGGCTTGGTAACTGCCTTATCTTGCGGACAAACCACAATTACCGCTACCGCTTGCGATGGTAGTAACATCTCTGCCTCATGCTTGATATCAGTCGGACAAATTGCCAACGATATCGATGATATCATTCCCAGCGACAACTATATCAACTTCTCCTTGCAGGGCGTTAAATGGGTTAATGGGGTCCTATATGCTTGCTCGACCAAGCCTTCCATCAACCCATCCGAGCCTAATAAGTCCAACTTTGAACCGTATGAGAATTCCGACCTCACAATGTTTGACCAACGCGATTGGCTCGCGATCAAGTATGACAATGACGACTTGGTAGGTAAGACTTTCTCGGGCTTTACTGCCAACTATGACGGCACCTATCTCACACCGACTGCTTTAATAGCACCCGCCGATGATGCAAGTTACACACAAAATACGTTCAAGGTCGCCAATGTCTTCTACGGCAACTACGAGCACACCAAGGGCCTTTCGGAAGGCGGCTATCAGCCTTTCTTTGTCAAAGCAAAAGTCAACGAGGTAGCACGTTTTGTGGGTATGATTAATGAGGACCTCGAACTCTCCGACGTGGGTGAGACCGGCACCTACCTGGGACACGGACTTAAAATTGACGCAAATGGTTGGGCGCTTTCAGCATCCGATTCTTATAGATACTTTGACGGCGTACTCGTCGCTGACGACACCGCTGCAAATGGTCTCAAACTGATAATGCTTGGCGAATCAAGCATCTGGAGCGGCTTATCGTCAATTTGCGACAATTATCAAGCCGAGACTCTGATGATTTACGATGTCACCGGGCGTCTTGTCAAGTGCATAAAAACGACAGACACATCTACGTTGGATGTGCCTGCCGGATATTACATTGTCCGCTCTGCCACTACGGCAAAGACTGTGATTGTGCGTTAACTATTTGGCGAGGTGCAAGTCGGCTGCTCGCGATATCTCTGTCGAGGTCTCGCCAATCCAGCCACAGTACTGATTAATGCCGGTATATACACGAACAAAATCAATATATGGGAGGTCTACGGGCTTCCCATTTTCATCTACTGCCCACGAGATATCAAATGAATTGTGGTCGGCATCTGTATTTGGATAGTTGTCGGCATAGCCCCAATCATAATTGTGGAGCACATAAAGGGAGCCATCGCCATTGACATCCTCGGCATTCGGTGCGAGACGCGTGCCCGCTAATGTTATCGAGAAATCGGATACCCATGCCGGGAAATATTCTTGCGAGTGGTACATATTTTTGCTCACATAGCCGGTCTCTCCTTTGTTATCCATCCACAAGATATAATTCTTATCAGTGATAGAAGCCTTGGTGTCAGTAATTATCTCTCGGTTGGGGTCAGGAACAAAATAAGTGATTTCGTAATTGTGGACGGTGCCCGCAGAGTGATACTCACTTCCTGCCAACTCATACCATGGGTCGTCAGGTATACCATTGAGATTGGCATCTATAGATACCATCACGATACCGGGCTCGCTGGAGCCACCGCCCACACCGGCACCACTATCATCCCAAAACGTATTTCCCCAAAGGCGGATGTCCCTCTCACCTGAGACATTCACAACAGAGTGGTCAAAGCTGAAAGTAACAAAGCCTCCGAAACCGCCCAGCGTAATAGGCTCATCATTGGTGCCACCGATACATTCGAGGCACTTTGCGCACATATCCAAGTGGGTATCGCCTTCCTCATACTCGGGCATGGTATTTACAAACTGCCCGGGTGCAGGACAATATTCTTGCACATGTGCTATATTAGGGCTATATTCATCTTTTTCGTGAGTGACATCAATAGTGAAATGATGAACCTCGTCAACATCGCCATCTACAGTGAGGCTTGCCTCGTAGTGACCCTCGGTGATGGCGACAAAGTTGAACAATGACGCATCGCCTTTGACTCTAAATTGTGCACCTTCGGGACCCTTTACATGCCAAGTATACGACGTGCCGGTAGCAGTAGTATACAATTGCAATGATTGCATACGCGCTACAGTGTAGGAATCGGCAAGTCCGAAGTTGTTGTGCTTTTCTTTGGGCTCGTCATCACTACAGGCGACGAGCATTACGCTCAATGCGAGAGCGCCAATTGCGGTTGATAGTTTCATTTGTACAAAAAGGTTATATGTGCCGGTATGTCGCCGGTGCGGACGCTCCATTTCATACGTCCCTCGCGGTCGAAGCAATACAATGTGCCCGAAGACACATAATTCTTGGCATCGGTTATAAATATATCTCCTGTCTCGGGATGTATGGCTATGCCATACGGTATTTTTATCTTGGCATCGGTCCCATCAGTAATAAACTGCGTGGAGACAACTTGCTTGGTACGCAAGTCAACGATACCATATGTGATTTCGTTCTTAGATGTAATATTACTCCACTCGGTGGCATAATAATATAGCGAATCTCCACGAATAGCCATATTGGAGCATGCAATATCAAGAGTATCACTTACTTTCATTTCGCCTGTGAGTTGCGAACGCTCCATCACATGCAGGCGTGAGTGAATTGTCTTGGCATCTCCCCGCGAATTGACCCAAATCCGATCATATTTATCAACCTTGAGCCTGTGCAAGTTAATGCCCACGGGTATTTGCTTCACCTGTGTAAAAGTGGACATATCCACCACAGATACAGTGTTATCATAGTCGGGAGCGCGATAGCCACCCGAGTTTGCCACATACATATACCCGTCAATGATTTCCATCTCCTCGGGCTGATAGCCCACATCAACCCTATTAGTAATAGCGAGTGACGTAGTATCGACCTCGAATACGGCACCTAAAGGCGACTTAGGGTCGATAGCAACCGGTCCGATATAACTGCTGACATATGCCTTGCCGTTGTAGAACCGCACATATCGACAATTGGGGATATCCACTTGACCGATACGAACTCCGGTAGCAGCCTCAAGGACCTCTACCTTATGCGAACAATTGACTACAACATACATCTTGCTACCATAGATGCCGATATCGTTACCCACATCGCCCAACTCTTTGATTACATTGGGGTTTCGCTCAGCATATATATTGCGGCTATATGTGCCTGTAGTAAAGTCATAATAGTCGAGTGTGCATTTATTGCTACCCATATTACCTTCATTGAGCAAGTAGAAGCCACGGATTGCTGAATTGACATCAGGCTTATCGGGGATCTGCTCCTCCTCCGATGGCACAATCACCTCATCGGTGCGGCATGCCACGAGACACATTAATACTATAAGGTATATGTATTTTTTCATATCATCACTGTGAGGGTAACACGGAAGTTTCGTTTAGGCATCGGATAGTTGATAATGACATCGTAGTCCTGACTAAACAAATTATTAATCTCGAGCAAGGCGCGACAATTCACCTTGCCGATGGCAATATCACGAGACACTGAGATATCCGATGTGTACCATGGCTGGGTGTAATTATATTGTATATTCTCCTGCTGGTTGTAGCGGCTACCGACATAAATCCATGAGTAGTTGAGGTTCCATTGGTGCCAAACGACATTGACAACAGCCGAGCCCGAATGATATGGAATGTAAGGGATACGATGACGGTAGTAACTGTCCGAAGGGTCAGTGATATCAATAGCCCTCTGGTAGGTATATTGACATCTAAAAGTAACAAAGAGGTCCTTGACCGGTACAGTAGTCACCATACCTGAAAAGTCAATGCCGCGGATATCCACCAAGCCTAAATTGAGCATAGTCCAACGGAATTGCTGTCCCTTGGGGTAAGCACAAATCTTATCTTTGACACGATTGTAATAAGCATCTGCACTTAGTCGCAATGCACCAATAAAACCGCGATAGTCATGCTCATAAAGAACGCCGAGATTGTATTGCTCTACTCGCTCGGGGTTGAGTTTGGAGTTGCCCATATCAGCATAATAAAGATCGTTGAATGTGGGCATACGGAAGGACTTTTTATAGAAAGCCCTCAATGATAAATCTCGAGTGTTGAGTGGATAAACCGACAAATAAGCCGACGGAGAAAAAGCCGATCGATTATCAGCCTGCTCCCTACCCTCAACCTCATCGTGTATGAATGTGCCGACGCCAGCGACCTGCAGACGCACTCTTTCCAAGTCGAGCGCCGTAGCCAGTGCGACAAAGTTGGACACGCGAGTAGGCTCTGCGAAGTCGTACATATCGGCTCGAAGGTCATTCCACAACAAGTCATAACTGAGAGCCACATTCCACTTCGGCATTATAGCGTATTGATTGGCAGTCGAGAAATAGAATTCGCGCTGACGATAGATATTATCCACATGCATTTGTCGATCGTCATTATTGACATAGCGAGTGTGATAATACGAAAACTTGGCATTATTAAGCGTAGCAAATCTCCCGAAATACTTTGTAAAAGATGCTTGAGCAAAGGTATTATTATCCCAGATGCGCTCGCCGCGACGCCACACATTATTAACGATGGCACCGGGGACACCACGCTCCGAGTCGTAGTGATATGCCTTGAACGACCACGAGCCGTCGCGCATCTTGCCATTGACGTTCATCTCAAGGCGCAAGGCTTCGACATCGCCGTTTTGCCGCACGGCAGTGGTATCATAAGCAACTTCTCCTGAGGGAGTTACGCGCTTATATCTAAACTTATACTTTCCCGAAGATGATACCCACTCGGCACTGAGCGAGGCACTAATGTTACGGTTAAGTCTAAGGTCAAAGAGCAATGAAGGGTTGAAAAGATCAAATGACCCGGTGCGCACCGTGGCTCGAAGGTTGTAACGCTTACCGGGAGCAAACTCAGGCACCTTGGTGCGCATATAAATCGAAGCCGCCGAGCCGAAGTCTCTCGCCGGCTGTAGTATTTCGCTTTTTTGACCGTTAAATAGCGAAATCGTCTCGATATTATCCAAAGAGAATTGACCAAGGTCTATTTGTCCATTTTGGGCATTGCCCAATTCCACGCCATCGTAGACGACACCTGTGTGGTTTGTACCCATCGAGCGAACATTGACAGTCTTGATGCCACCGACACCACCATAGTCCTTGACTTGCACTCCGGCAAAATAACGAAGTGCATCAGCAACGCTATTGCTATTGAGATGTTGCAACTCCTCGCCTGTGAGCGTTTGTACAGGTATAACGGGAATTTGTCGCTTCACCGAAGTGACGACAATCTCGTTTAATTGTGTTGCGGCAGAGTCACAATCTTGCTGTAAATCAGTGGCATACACCGATGTCATTGAGAAAATCAGCAAAACTGCGGCAATCAACAATCGGTGAGTGCGTGTCTCAATATTCATTATTATACTTCCTCTAAGCCGGTAAATGTTGGTTTGAGACTACAAAGGTAAGCATTTTTGCAGAAAAAAGAAAAAAGATTTGGTGGAGTCAGAAAAAAAGTCTAAATTTGCAGTCGCAAACCCGAGGAAAGATGCCGGAGCGGTCGATCGGGACGGTCTCGAAAACCGTTGTACCCTTACGGGTACCCAGGGTTCGAATCCCTGTCTTTCCGCACATTGAAG
>JBJEDD010000205.1:0-4826 GCA_051871715.1 Muribaculaceae bacterium
GCTGATTTTCAGCGAATAAGCGGCAAATTCAAAAAATGGGTGTCAAAGTCAGGAAAATGCCTTCTGATTACACACTTACACGCAAAAAGAAATCGCTGCGGCAACTGCAGCAGCGATTTCTTTTTATAGTGGAGTGATATGATTACATATTCATGCCGCCATCGACTTGGATAACTTGACCGGTAACATACGATGAGAGGTCAGAGGCGAGGAAGGTAGCGACATTGGCGATGTCCTCGACCTTGCCACCGCGGCGCAGAGGAATTTTGTTGACCCATTCGGCGCGCACGTCGTCGGGGAGAGCGGCGGTCATAGCGGTCTCGATGAAGCCGGGAGCGATAGCGTTGGCACGGATGCCACGTGAGCCGACTTCCTGAGCGATACTCTTGGCGAGGGCGATAAGACCTGCCTTGGAGGCTGCGTAGTTGGATTGTCCGGCATTGCCGTGAACACCTACTACCGATGCCATATTGATGATAGAGCCTGAGCGCTGACGCAACATGATGGGGAGAACAGCGTTGATAAAGTTGAACGCGCTCTTGAGGTTAACGGCGATGACAGCGTCCCACTGAGCCTCGGTCATGCGCATCATCAAGCCGTCCTTGGTGATACCGGCGTTGTTGACCAAGATATCGATAGCGCCGAAGTCTTCTTTAACTTTCTTAACGACTTCCTGTGTCTGGGCGAAGTCGGCAGCATTGGAGGCATAACCCTTGGCTTTAACGCCAAAGGCAGCGATTTCAGCCTCGGTGTCGAGACCGTTTTCGTCGATTACCAGGTCGGTGAATGCTACATTTGCGCCTTCAGCGGCGAAGCGCAGGGCAAGGGCTTTGCCGATGCCACGAGCCGCACCGGTGATGAGCGCGGTCTTTCCTTCAAGTAATTTCATATGATATGTGATGCTTGTTTATTGGATACCGAGTTTTGCTTTAACGGCGGGGGTGACGTCAACCACGTCAACGCCTTGATAGAGGATGAGCGAGGGCTCGTTGGGGAAGATGAAAGTGTAGCCACCTTCTTGACCGACAGCCTTGATGGCATCGTTCATGCGAGCCTGGATGGGAGCCATGAGTTGCTCCTGCTGGCGCTGGAGGTCTTGAGTTGCGGTGGTGCGGAATTGCTCTACCTTCTGCTGGCGGTCGGTAATCTCCTGGATGCGACGGTCCTTAATGGTCTGAGGGGTTGCAGGGTCCTCGGCGATTTGCTGATACTCGGTGTAGAGTTTGTTGACCTCTTCGACGAGTTTCTGGAACTCAGCCTCGTACTTCTGAGTAGCCTCGGTGATTTGGCGTTGGAGGTCTGCTACTTCGGGCATAGTCTCAATGATAGAGTTGATGTCAACAGTGCCGAATTTCTGTGCTGCAGCCGACATGGGGAGTGCGACCAGCAGGGCAAGAATGATTTTTTTTAACATGGATGATTGATTATAAGTTATTAATTATTATTTACTTAATTCTGTGCGTAGCCCAACTTGGCGAGTACCTCGTTGGAGATATCAATCGTCGGGGAGGCGAAGATGATATTAGACGACGAAGCGCGGTCGAAGATGGCTTGATAGCCGCGAGCCTGAGCCACGGATTTGATTGCCTCGTACACCTCGTCTTGGATGGGCTTGAGCAGCGACACGCGCTTGTTGTACAACTCGCCCTCGGGACCGAAGTACTTGTAGCGCAGGTCGGTGGCTTCCTTTTCCTTGTTGACGATTTCCTGCTCGCGTTGCTTTATCTGGTCATCGGTGAGGAACACCTTGTCGGCGAGGAAATTCTGATACATAGTCTCAGCTTCCTTGCCCACGGCTTCCACCTCGCGTTGCCAGCGTTGCGACAACTGGTTGAGTTGCTCGGATGCCATCTCGTAGGAGGGTATATTGCGTAGGATATATTCCATATCTACCATTGCAAACTTCTGTGCCGAGGCGGCGCCGAAGCCGGCAATCATCAGGGTCAGTGCGATTAGTATTCTTTTCATATCAGTTAATTTAAGGAGTGATTGTATATCTTTATGACATTTGAAATGTTAAAAGGTTTATCCGGCTTAGAATTCTTGACCGAGGATGAAGTGGAAGTGAGAGCCACCCTTATAGCCCTCGACGTAGTCGAAGCCGTAAGCCCAGTCGATACCCATCATACCCACCATCGGCAGGAAGATGCGCACACCGGCGCCGGCGCTGCGCTTGAGTTCAAAAGGATTGAACTTGCTCACCGAGGTCCAGGCGTTACCACCCTCGAGGAATGCCAAGGCATAGATGGTGGTGGTGGGCTGGAGCATCAGCGGGAAGTGCAACTCGAGGGCGAAGCGGGTGTAGGCATAGCCGTCCTTGCCCCACGGGGTGAAGGCGCCATTGTCGTAGCCACGCAAGGCGATGGTCTCGGTGGCATAGGTGCTCGAGCCCGACATGCCGTCACCACCCACGTAGAAGGTCTCAAACGGCGACTTGAGGTAGTGGTTGAACGAGCCGAGCAAGCCGATGTCGGCGCGAGTCATCAACACCGGGGTGTAGGTGCCGTCGGCATTGCATAGCGGGGTGTAGGTGCGCGATTTAAAGCGCAATTTCCAATACTCGATCCAGCGGTAGATTTCCTTTGTGGCTTGCTCGTCGCCGGCGGCTGACTTCTCCGAGAGGGTTTTCCAATCTTTTTTGCCGAAGAGGGCGGCAGGCGGGGTGAACGAGAAGTTGAGCGAGAATTGCGAGCCGGTGCGGGTGTACAGCGGGTTGTCGATGGAGTTACGTGCCAAGGTGAGACCGAATACAAGTGCGTTTGACGTACCGTTCTGCATATAGTACATGTAGTCCCAGTTCTTGAGGTAATACCATGTGTAGCCGACTTCGGCGGTGAAGGTGAAGTAGTCGTCGGGCCACTTGAGACGCTTGCCGAAGCCTAAGTTGACACCAGCCATTTGAATGACCTTGTTGGGGTCGTAACTCTGCTGGTAGGTATTCTGGTAGTAGTCGTTGTAATAGCCGTTGCCATAGCCGTAACCGTACCCATAGCCGTAGGGGTTGTAGTAACCGCCTGATGCCCAGCGAGAATTGTAGTAAGAGGAGTTCACACCGGTCGAGCGGCTATAGTAAGCCGAGAACGACAGCGAGTTGGGGCGCTTGCCGCCAAACCACGGGTCGAGGAACGAGATGGAGTAGGCTTGATAGTAGCGGGCATTGGTCTGCGCCGATATGGTGAAAGTCTGACCCTCGCCTTGCGGGATGATGCCCTTGTATGAAGAGGGATAGAAGAGGTTCTTGATTGAGAAGTTGGTGAATTTGAGCGACAACTTGCCGATGACACCGGTCTGACCCCAACCCATGGAGAATTCCACTTGGTCATTAGCCTTAGACTCGAGGTTGAAGATGATGTCGACGGTGCCGTTTTCCTCGTTGGGCTCGGGGCGTATATCCATATTTTCGGGGTTGAAGTGCCCGGTCTGGGCGATTTCGCGAGCCGAACGCATCAACTCGCTCTTGGAGAACAGCGAGCCGGGACGCACGCGCAACTCGCGGCGTATAACCTTCTCGTAGAGGCGGTCGTTGCCGTTAATGACCACATTGTTGATACGAGCCTGAGGACCCTCGACCATGCGCATTTCCAGCGAGATGGAATCGCCAATCACTTCGCGCTCGATGGGCACCAAGTCGTAGAACAGATAGCCGCGGTCCATATATAGGTTGGAGACGGCATCGTCGTCCTCGGTGAGGCGCTTGTTCATCAAAGTCTGGTTGTAAACATCGCCGGGGTTCATACCCAGGAAGTCGTTGAGCACGGCGGTGGGATACAAGGTGTTACCTACCCAAGTGATGTCCTTGATGTAATATTTTTGACCCTCATCGATGGTGATATAAACGTCGACGCGGTTGTCGGAGTATTGTACCACGCTATCGGCGACGATGCGAGCGTCGCGGTAGCCGAGTTCGTTGTACTTGGTGATAATGAGGTTGAGGTCCTCGGCATAGTCGCTACGCACAAACTTCTTTTGGCGGAAGAGGTTGGTAATCTTGCCGTTCTCGTTGGTTTTTTTCATCACGCGCTGAATCTTGCCGTCGCTCATGACGGTGTTGCCGGTGATGTAAATCTTGTGAACGCGCATCTTGTCGCGCTTGTCCACGGCGATGTCGACAATCATCTCGCCGGGCGCCGAGAGGTCCTCGTGGAGGGTGATGGTGACCACGGCATTTGAGAAGCCCTTGTCGCGGAAATACTTCTCGATGATGAGTTTGGCGCGATTGACGATGTTCTGCGTTATCTGATTGCCTTTCATCAGGTTAAGACGCTGCTGGAGGTCTTCGCGCTCGCCCTTTTTCATGCCTATATAGTTGACCTGCGAGATGCGTGGCTGGGTGGTCACTTGGAGCACGAGCCATGCGCGGTCGCCGACGGTCTTGTCCAGGACAAAGCGAGCTTGCTGGAAGAGCCCTTGGCGGATGAGTCGCTTGACAGCCTGGGTGATGTCGTCGCCGGGGATTGCTACGCGCTCGCCGACTTTTAAGCCGGCATATCCGAGGATGATATCGGGGTCGTAGTTGGGAGCGCCTTCCACGCGGATGTCGGCGATCTCGAATGTGCGAGGCATCGACGAGTAAATCACCGTGGGGCTGTACACAGTGTCGTTGGGCGTTTGTGCTCTGCCGGCGAGCGCGCATAAGAATGTTGCTGCCGTGAGTACGATGTAAATCAGATTATGACGCATAACGTGTTGGGTCTTCATTGTCTTTGTTCAATCTGGTCGGAAGTCAAGCCGAAGCGGCGATGACGTTGTTGATATTCGGCGATGGCTTGAGCGAAGTCTTCCTTGCTGAAGTCGGGCCAATATATAGGGGTGATATATAGTTCGGT
>JBJEDD010000205.1:4926-7763 GCA_051871715.1 Muribaculaceae bacterium
ATGTCGCCAATCATACGCAGCGATACATTATTCTTAATAAGGTCGGGAGTCTCGCGCTCGATGGCTACGACCACCAAGTGCATCAAGGCGTCAACCTCTTCCTTGGGGCGGTTCCAATTCTCGGTCGAGAAGGTGTAGAGGGTAAGGTACTTGACGCCAAGTTCCGAGGCTGCCTCGGTGATGGAGCGCACGGTGTCGACGCCGGCGACGTGCCCGGCAGAGCGGTCCATGCCACGGGCTGTAGCCCAGCGACCGTTGCCGTCCATGATGATGGCTATGTGCGCCGGTATATTGTGCGGGTCAAAATTCTTGGGCAGGTTCATAGCGGTCAATCTACATAGTGGCATGCCTCGCAGCGCTTGCCGAATTCATACGATATCCCGACAGTCAATCGAGCCACCCAGTCGGTGCTCTTGTAGAAGTCGGTTTTGATTAAACTGAGGTCAGCCAAGCCATCGACGCGGTCGCCAAAGACCTTGGTCATCGAGAACTCGGCAAAGAGGTTGATGCGTTCCTTGGGCTTGTATTTGAAGCCGAACGCCATGGGGACGGTGAATGCCGCCGAAGTGCTGCCGTCGCAAGAGGCTATGTTGAGCCCGATGCCCACGGCGAGGTAGGGCGTCCAGCGGCGGAGGCGCTTGTAGGTTTCACCGATGCCATAGGGCAGGAAGTTGGCTTCGCCACGCACCGCCAGGTCGTATATTGTTGATGAAAAGTCGAATTGAGCGCCGTCGGGGAGCACATTTGCCATATCGGCGGTGTTGCCGCTGAGTGTAGCCATGCCCAGTGAGCCGCGCAGAGCCCAGCGAGTGTCGATGATGTAGCGAGCTGCCAAGTCGCCGCTAAATCCCGGGTGCTTGAAGGGGTTGGAGCCGTTGGTCTCTCCTATGTAGCCGCTCATGCCGATATTTACTCCGAAGTCAAATTTATACGGAGCGATAGCGGCTTGGCTCTGTGCCGATGCAGAGGCTGCGGTGGCTACAATGGCTACGATGAATAGGAGGCGCTTCAGCATAGGCTTATTCTACAGGTTTGAAACTCAAGCGATTGATAACTCCGCGCCACACATTGTTGGAGGTGTTGCCTGCGGCATTGACACCACCGAACAGATAGATATATGGGCAAGCCCACTGCTCGGATACCTGCGAGATGCGCGAGCGAGCCTCAGTGGCAGAGAGTGTCGAGGTGATGACGAATGCCTGCGAGAGTTGCATCGGAGGCAGGTAGTCGGGCAATTGCATCTTGCTGTCGGCTTTCATCCAGTTGGCGCCGAAGTCGTTGGATACATACACTGTATCATTGAGGGCGCCGCCGGTGAGGCGACCGCCAATGAGTACCATGGTGGGGTAATCGGTTGTGTTCCAGTCGGCTGCGACCTTGATAGAGGTGTATGGAGCCACGGCGGCATTTTCCACTTCAACGGGCACACCGCGCTTGGATACGCGAGCCCAAGCCTTGCCGTCGAAGCCCCAAGTGTGGGCGCTGAGTTTGCCGCTGGCGGTGCGTCCGCCCACGACCATCATCTGTGGCAATGCGCTCATAGGGAATGAGTAGAATACCGGTGCCGAGGTGCCGCTTACGGGCATATCCTCAGGCATATCGTAGGTGGTTGCGCCCGGGTATTCCTCAATCATCCAATTATTGCCGAAGCGCGACGAGCCGAGGGCTTTGCCTTGGTAGACACCATAGATGTGGGCCCACGAGCGTCCGGTGGCATTCCATGTGCTGCCTCCATCGAGCGACTCGAGTAGCGAGCCGTCAACGCCGAGGATGTACAAGGCGCTGTCGCCTACGGTGAAAGTGTTGATATTCACTGCCATAGGGAAGGACACATAGTCGATAGTCCACTCGCCGAGGTCGGGCGATGTGCCGGTGATTGTAGATAGCGAGTTGCTCAAAGTAGCGAGGCTATATGAGCCTTGATACTCGGTGAGACAGGCTATTTGGTCCTCGTAGCACGAGGTGTGCTGCGAGGTGGGGTAACTAAATTTGGAGGGGAGGTTGCGACGGTCGTTGCGGTTCCAGTAGAGCGAGTCAGGGTCCATGTTGTGCACATTGACGGTGATGGTGTAGTGGCGCTCAACCAATCCGTCGGGTGATACCAGGCGCAACTTCACGGGGTTGGTGAAGTCGATGCGAGCCGAGGGGGTGGTGATGTAGTCATACACCGTGTCGGTGCTATTGCTGCGCTTCACAGTCAACTCTGCCACCGAGCAGCCGTCGAGGGTGGTAATCACCGGCACAAGTGCGGTGACATCGGTGCCCACAGGCAACGAGTCGGCGTTGAAGATGCGTCCGCGCACCAAGTCGACCGAGAAAAAAACCGAGTCGAGGTGGGCGAGCACTGAGTCGTCTGCCTCGAAGCCGAAAGACCTCACTGCTGCCGACGATGCGGTTTCCTCGACATTGTCGCTGTACTCTTCGTTACATGCCACGACTGTAACGAGCATGGCAATTATACTATATAATATTGCAAATTTTCTTGTCATAATCAGAAAAATTCGTTTCAAGATGCAAAGTTAAGATTTCGTGGCAAAATTAAGGCACTTTCGTGGCGACAAAAAACGCTAAAACAGTCGTTTTTATAGGTTTTTAACGCTGATAAGCTCCTTATTAGTTTATATTTGGAATTGAGATAGACAAGATAGATGCTTAACGCACTTGCACCTTGGCGGCGCCGGCGGGCGATACCACGATATAGAGTCCCGATGCAGGCAGAGCAATCGAGGTGCCTGTGGCAATGACGCGACCGTTGAGGTCCACCACGCTAATAGACTGTGAGGCAGTGATATTGCGACCATTTACGCTGAAATCTACTCGATTGTCATTTAGGATAT
>JBJEDD010000206.1:0-2006 GCA_051871715.1 Muribaculaceae bacterium
ATAAAGTTATCTCTCTCGGCGACATCGCTATCTATACCACCGGTGACGACATCCCATTGGCTGATGTTCTCGAACTCGTCAACAAGAAAAACGAGGGCAAGCACATCGACATCAAGGCTTTTGCCGATGATGCCGCTATGCGCCAATATTTCGCAGAAATTCTTCCCACATTTGATGACGACCGCGTTTACAACACCGATATCAAGAAGTTGTTCCAGTGGTACAATCAACTTCTCGATGCCGGCATCTCTGAGTACAAAGAAGCCGAAGAATCCGAGAAAGAACAATCAGCAGAATAATCCTCAAAGTGAGATAGACATAAAGAGCACGGTTTCCAATCGCGCTCTTTTTTATATACTGTTAACAAAATCTCCGGTATGAGGGCGGTAGTTGCATAGAATGTAAAAAAGTCGTAACTTTGCAGCGGTTTTGGCGAGAGTATCTTGTCAATTCCACGAGATCATTAACATAGATAGGGGTGCGCCGCTTCAAAATTCTACGGGGAGCGGAGCTGAGATTATACCCTTTGAACCTGAACCGGTTAGTACCGGCGTAGAGAAATTTTATGAAGAAGACAAGACTTCTGAGAGGCGTCGCCGCTATGGTAGCGACTGCGCCAATGGCTGTGTGTGCCGCAGAGAGCGCACCGGCTGATTCCACAGTGATTAACTTGCGTGATGTCGAGGTTGTAGCCAACCGCGCGAATGTCAACACCCCGGTGGCATTCACCAACTTCACGGCTGCCGAGATCGATGAGGCAAATGACGGACGTGATATTCCGTTCCTTATCCAGTCGACTCCGTCAGTGGTTGTTACCGGTGATGCCGGTGGCGGCATCGGTTACTCGGGCATCCATGTGCGTGGCACAGATCCCTCGCGTATTAACATCACCGCCAACGGTATTCCAATTAACGACTCCGAGAGCCACAATGTTTATTGGGTTAATATGCCCGACCTGGCTTCGTCGCTGCGCGACATCCAGATACAACGTGGTGCCGGTACATCGTCCAACGGTGCAGGTGCCTTCGGTGCCAGTATCAATATGATTACCGATGCACCAAGCTTCGAGCCGGGTGCCGAGGTAATCGCCTCCTATGGCTCGTACAATGCCAATCGCCAGACCGTTAAGGTTAATTCGGGACTTTTCGGCGGGCACTGGAGTGTCGATGCTCGCTTCTCGCACATCGGCTCTGACGGCTATATCGACCGTGCTTATTCCAAATTGTGGAGTTATATGGGTCAGGTGGCTTATGTTAACAATAATACCACTGTGCGCTTGCTCGCCTTCGGTGGCAAGGAGCAGACCTATATGGCTTGGGAATATGCAACTAAGGATGATATGGAGCAATATGGTCGCCGTTACAATCCCTGTGGCGAATACACAGCCGCTGATGGCTCTACAGCATATTATCCCGACCAGTATGACTACTTCGTGCAGCACCACATGCAGTTGCTCGGTTCACACACTTTCAATGACCAATGGCGCCTCAACCTTGCCTTCCACTACACCAAGGGTGATGGTTATTACAATCAATACAAGACCGGTCGCACCCTCGTTGAGTATGGCTTGGAGCCGTTTATCGATGCTGCCGGCAACGAAGTTGATGAGAGCGACCTCATTCGCCTCAAGCACAACGACAACGACTTCGGTGGCGGTATGTTCAACCTCAACTACTCGGGCGGTCGTGTAAATGCCGTGCTCGGTGGCGCTATGAATTGGCACCGCGGCAATCACTTCGGCAATGTCGCTTGGGTGCGCAACTACATGGGCAACCTTGATCCCTTGCAGGAGTATTATAATAATGTGGGTCGCAAATTCGATGCCAACATCTTCACTCGCGCCGATATTGACATCACCAAGGGTCTTAATGGCTATGTTGACCTCCAGTACCGCCATATCCGCTACACCATCAAGGGTGTAAGCGACAACTATGACTGGAATGTATGTGCACCCGCAGCCCTCGATGTATATCGCAATTACAATTTCTTCAACCCCAAGGTGGGCT
>JBJEDD010000207.1:0-7723 GCA_051871715.1 Muribaculaceae bacterium
CACCTTCGAGAACGAAGTGCTTGCCACCGAACGAGCCTTCAATACCCTTGGTCTCGGAGTATTCACCACCGAGGAAGAAGTTGAGGTTCCAGTCGCTGTTGATGTCCCAGGTGTAGTTAATCAAGCCCTGTGCGGTGATACGTTGACCGCGCGAGGTGTCGAAGTTGAATGTACCCATGCGGCCATACCAGTCGTTGATAGAGCCGGAGCCGTCGGCAGAAACACCGAGGTCGTCAAATTCGAATTCGTCGGTAGCGTAGCGAGGACGAGTCCAAGATTGATAGGTGCTCCAGCCCTTATCGTAGGCAAACTTACCGGTGATGGTCAAGTTCTTGATGGGTTCCCAGGAGATGCTGGAGTTGATGATTATACGCTGGCTCTCGGTGTGCGAGTCGTCCATATAGCGGCTATAGTAGGGCGAGAGACCGGCGCCGAGGCGTTGAGCATCTGTGAGGAGGTCCCAGTCGTCGTAGCGGCAAGCCCAGTTGGGGAGACCGTTAGCCAGAGCGTAGTCAGCCATATTGCGATTGATAGCCCAACTGTAAACAGTCGACATCGAGTTGCCGAAGCCACGCGAGTTGTTGTCGATATAGTTGGCAGAGAGCATAATCTTCATGGTGTTGGAGGGGTTGAATTCGCCCTTGACGAAGAAGCCGAGACGCTTCTTGTAGTCGTTGGGCACGACGCCCTCATTATCCATATAGTTGGCAGAAGCGTATGCCGAGAAGAGTTCGTTACCACCCGATACAGAGATATCATACTTCTGCATGAAGCCGGTGCCGAGGAACTCACCAACGTTGTCGTAGTATTGGTCGCCCAATTCGGGGTTGAGACGGGGGCCCCAGCCGCCGGTGGCGTTGGCTACGTAGAAACCGTTGCTACCACCGACAAATTCTTTCTGAAGGGCGGGCATGTGAGCAGTGTTGGAGATTTCCCAGCCGCCGTTGACGGTAACGGTCACCTTGCCGTCCTTACCGCTCTTGGTGGTGATGAGGATGACACCGTTGGCACCTTCCTGACCATACAGAGCCGAAGCGGCAGCGCCCTTGAGGACAGACATGCTCTCGATATCGTTGGGGTTGATATCACCGATAGATGATGCACCACCACGCACGGGCATACCGTCGATTACGAAGAGGGGCTCGTTGCTCTGAGCGTTGTTAATAGAAGAAATGGCACGAATCACAATCTGCGAAGCGGAGTTAGGCGAGCCACCAGCCATAGACACTTGCACGCCGGCAACCTTACCTTGCAGCGAGTTGACAAAGTTGGCGCTCTGACCGGCGACAACGTCATCGCTACGCAACTCCTGTACGGAGAAGTTAAGTTTGGACTTGGATTGCGATTGACCCATAGCGGTAACCACCACTTCGTCAAGGAGTTCGGAGTCACCTTCCATCACCACATCGACAACTGTGCGGCTGCCCACGGTGACGCTAATGGTTTTCATACCCACAAACGAGAAGGTCAGCACAGCCTGGTCGTTTGGCACATCGATTGAATACTTTCCGTCGATATCAGTCACCTGGCCCATGGTTTGACCTTTCAGCACTACCGAGGCGCCAATCACAGGCTCGCCATCTTCGGCTTGGGTAACCGTACCTGTCACGATGCGGGCTTGGCCCACTATCGCGATGAGGGAAAATAACAGTAAAAATAGCTGTTTTTTCATAATTACTTTATTAGTTAGTTTTCAAGGTTTTAATTCAGTTTACTTAGTTCATGTTTCGCTTATTTGATTTAAGGTTAGTATCCGGGGTGCCTTTGGCGCCTAAGATTTGACAAATTTAAGCCTTTTTTTTATACCACAACACACTCCACTATGTTAATTAACTAATTTTAGTATTTGAATATATTTTTTAAGTCCGCCAAACATATGATTTTGCACGGCTCCAAGTTTTTCATTAACTTTGCGTCCAAATTTTACACATTAATATATTATATATGCGCATCGACATCATCACCGTCCTACCCGAAATGCTGGAGTCGCCGTTTGGCTGCTCAATCATCAAGCGAGCCATCGACAAGGGGCTTGTAGAAATCCATGTGCACAATCTGCGCGACTACACCCTCGACAAGCACCGCAAGGTCGACGACTACCCCTTCGGCGGCGATGCCGGCATGGTGATGCAAGTGGAGCCGGTCGACCGCTGTATCGCTGCGCTCAAAGCCGAGCGCGACTACGACGAGGTGATATTCACCGCTCCCGACGGCGAGATACTCACCCAGCCCATGGCTAATCAACTGTCGATGCTCGACAATATCATCATCCTGTGCGGACACTACAAGGGCATCGACTACCGCATCCGCGAGCACCTCATCACCAAGGAAATTTCAATCGGCAACTATGTGCTCACCGGGGGTGAGATGCCGGCGGCTATCATCACCGATGCCATCGTGCGCCTCATTCCGGGCGCTATCGGCGACGAGCAGAGCGCATTGTGCGACTCATTCCAGGACAACTTGCTGGAGCCACCCATCTACACACGCCCAGCCGAGTACAAGGGGTGGCGCGTGCCCGACATATTGCTCAGCGGACACGAGGCGCGCATCGCCGAGTGGCGACACGAGCAAGCACTGGAGCGCACGGCAAGGTTGCGCCCCGAGTTACTCAAATAAGGTGGTCAACTCACATGCCATCTCCCAGGCGCACTCGTCGGGGCAGGTGGAGAACTCGGCGATGGCATTGCGCACCCGCCGGGTGAGTGCTTCACACTGCTCGGGGGTCATTCCCTCGCCACTCTTGACATAGTGAGCCAAGCGCGTGAGCACCTCGAGCGCCTCGGTATAGGCACCGACACGATAGGCATTCTCGGCGATGTGCATGAATTGTAGGGCGTCGTCGTAGGTCATCACTTGGCGTAGTTATCGAGGGCTGATTGCAACTCGGTCTTCATTCTTGCCACCAACTCGGGAGGCTCGAGCACGGTGATATGGTTGCCGTGCGAGAGCAATTCGGCGACAAAGTCGTCGGTGATGCGCAGGGTCATGGTGAACAGCGAGTAGGTGTCGGCAATGGTCTGGGTCTGCGATGGGTGCAGGGGCAGGTCGGCGAAGTATTTTGCCTGTATGTGGTCGGCACGGAGCACGACCTTCACAGGCTTGTTGCGAGTCACCACGATGCCATAGGAGTGTTTGAAGTACTCGTCGGGGTCGATTGCTTGGTCGATGACAAAGGTGTTGGTCGTCGACTTGACGTTGTGCATACGGTCGAGGGCATAGGTCTTGATGCGCTTCTCGTCGGTCACTCTGCCCACCACATACCAGCGCTGCTTGAAGAGTTTAACAAAATAAGGCTCCAAGGTAACGCGACGCGGCAGGGTGCGAGCATATGAGTGGTAGTCGAAGCGCACCGCGGTGTTGGAGCGCAAGGCGTCTAAGAATATGCCGAGATGCTCGCGCGCCGAGGGTATGTTTTCGACAAATATGCGCCCGGCGATGTCCTGCGAACTACTGAGTAAATTATTGAGGCTCAGGGAGTCGAGGGTCCACTTGACCACGCTGTCGTCGCGCATGCAGTCCTCCGAGATATAATACTCATAGGTGGAGGGGTCGCAATTGATTTTGACATTGAACAGGTCCTCGACGGCTTCGACATAGTTGGCGAAGGTGCGCCGCGACAGAGGCTTGCCGTCGCTCAGCGGCGAGCGCACCCACAGGTCGGTGACCTCGGAGCGCGTGATGCGCCCATAGCGACGCAAGGTCTCTACGAGCCACATACATCTATTTAATACAGCGCGTGCCATCAGTGTGCTTCCTTTATTGCAGGTTTACGACTCAATAGCGCCAAGCCCAGGCAGGTAAGGGCGGCATTGAGCAACAATAATTCAAAACTGGTGTGGTAGCCCCACAGGACGTTGAGCGCCCACTGGATGACCCACGACAACACCGGCGCCAGCACACACACCACCGGCACGGCACGGTCGCGCACTCCGCGGCGGCATGCCAAGCCGTAGACAAACAAGCCCAAGATGGGACCATAGGTGTACGATGCCAAGGTGTATACCGCCGAGATAGCATCGTCGTTGCTCAGGTAATAGAAAGCAATAATCACAGCGCCCATGATGGCAGACATGGCGACGTGCACCATCTTGCGAGTGCGGGCGAGGCGCTCACCCTCTTGTTTCTTATGTGCTGAGAGGATGTCCACGGTGAACGAGGTGGTGAGCGAGGTGAGCGCCGACCCGGCAGCACTATATGCCGCTGATATCAAGCCTAATACGAAGAGCACACCCACCACTACGGGCATCGCCGAGTGTGTGGCTACCATGCCGAATATTTCGTCGCTCTTCTCGGGCAAGGCGATGCCGTTGCGGTCGAGGAAGATGACCAACAATGTGCCCAAAAGCAAAAACAATGCGATGACGAAGAACTGCATGATGCCGCTCACAATCATATTTTTCTGGCTCTGGCGGCTGTCGCGACAACTCAGGTTGCGCTGCATCATATCTTGGTCGAGTCCGTTGGTGGCTATCGCCATAAAGACACCTGCAAGGAATTGCTTCCAGAAGTAGGTGCCCGCCATGGGGTCGTCAAAGAAGAACATCTGCGAGGTGGGATGGTCGGCAATGGTGCTCACCATACCACTAAACGACAAGCCCAAGTTCTTGGCTACAAAGTAAATACACATCACCACCGACATTATCAAGCAGAAACTCTTGAGCGTGTCGGTGTAGATGAGGGTCTTCACCCCACCCTTGACAGTGTACAGCCAAATCAGCGCGATTGTTACTATCACATTAAATATGAAGTGGATACCTAAGGGAGCGAACACCAGCACCTGCAGCACGGCGCACACCACAAAGAAGCGCACAGCCGCGCCGAGCATCTTGGACACGAAGAACAGCCACGCGCCCGAGCGATAGGTGCGCAAGCCGAAGCGCTCCTCCAGGTAGCCGTAGATGCTGATAAGATTGCGCCTGTAAAAAATAGGCACCAACACAAAGGCTATGACAAAATAGCCCACAATGAAGCCCAAGACCATCTGCAAGTAGGAATAGCCCTTGGCTTCGACCATGCCCGGCACCGAGATGAACGTTACGCCCGAGATGGCGGCGCCTATCATCGCAAATGCCACGATAGGCCACGGCGCACGGCGATTGCCGGTGAAAAATGTTGAATTGTCGCTGCCTCGCGAGGCAAAGTACGACACAATCATCAGCAACGCAAAGTAGCCGACGATGGTGAGAATGACGATAACAGGTTGGCTCATATCTTATTACTTATTCGGCATAAAGCAGATAGGGACGACGTTGCTCCTTGAAGCGCTCTACATCGGCAGCCCAGGTGGCTTTGATTTCGGCGGCGCTCTTGCCGTCAATAATCATTTGGCGGATGTCGCCGCGTCCGATTAACTTTTCAAAGAATTTGGTGAAAAATGCCTCACCGAGGTTGGTGGCATGATAAGCATCAATCAAATAAGAGAGGTCGACACCGCGAGCAATGATATCCTCGTCGGGGATGCCGCGCAGGTCCACACCGTGGCACAATTTATTGAGTTGCGGCGGGTTCTTGGCGCCCGGCACGCTCCGGGGAGTGAACTCAAATGCGCCGCCCCGGTAATCGGGGTGACCATAGATCTCAAACGGCGCATCGGTACCACGCCCGAGGCTCACGGGTGTGCCCTCAAAGTAGCAAGTCGATGCATACAAGTAAATGGCGTGCATGGTGCGCAAATTGGGCGACGGCACCACCGGCAGCACATAGCGTGTCTGATGTGTGTAGCCCAGGCAGGGTATCACGGTGAGCGACAAGTCCTTGCCGGTCTTCAACCAGCCCTCGCCTATTATCATCTGCGCCATTTCGCCCAGGGTGAGACCGTGCAAAATCGGAATTGGCAGGCGCCCTACTCCCGACTCATATTGCATATCGAGGATGGGACCGTCGACTGTCATGCCGTTGGGATTGGGACGGTCAAAGACCACAAATGCCTTATCGTAGGTCGATGCTGTGCGCATCAACTTCAACATCGTACAATAATACGTGTAAAAACGCAGACCCACGTCTTGTATGTCGCATACAATGACGTCAAATTGGTCAACCACTATCTCGATGCCCGGACCACCGGGATTGTACAGCGAGAATACCGCGATGCCGGTCTGTGCATCCACGCCGCTCGCCACTTGCTCGCCGGCGTCGGCAGTGCCACGAAAACCATGCTCGGGCGACAACAACAGGGTGACATTCAAGCCGTTGGACAACATCACATCGACAGTGTGGCGGTCGCCTACCACTCCGGTATGATTAGAGAACAAGGCGATGCGCTTGCCTTGCAATTGTTCAACATATTGGTCGGTGCGAGCCGCGCCGACAGTCACTTCCACTTGTGCCGCAGCACAGAGCCCGGTCATCATAAAAAGTCCGATTAAAAAATAGCTGATTTTCATGGTAATAGTGTTAGTAGTTGTGTTTACAAAGGTAAGACTAAAAAACCACTCATGCAGATTAATATATGTAAATTATACTTAATGCGTGTTAATACTTTGATTTTATTTTGTCATCTTAATTTTTCGCTTTAACTTTGCAACGCAAAAGCAAGGGGTATTAGCTCATCTGGCTAGAGCGCGACACTGGCAGTGTCGAGGTGAGCGGTTCGAGTCCGCTATACTCCACATCAAGCGAGTCATCACGGCTCGCTTTTTTTGTATAAAAATGAACTAAGAAGTTTCCATATATGTAGACTTTTTTGTATCTTTGCGACAAAATTGATATGTAATGGATAAGCCTCTTTTCAAACTCATCGCTCTTAGGGATGCACAAGAATTTCTTGATGCTCTTCCCGATAAAGTAAGAGAAAAAGTGCTGTACAATATCCGCAAAGTACGTTATGGAGTACAAGATAAGGATTTATTCAAGAAACTCGATGAAGATATCTGGGAGTTTCGCACTGTATGGGGAGGCATTGCATATCGATTATTTGCCTTTTGGGACAGAGATGGTGAAACACTTGTAATCGCCACCCATGGAATTATTAAAAAGTCGCAAAAGACACCTCTACGCGAAAAGGATAAAGCGAAGGCTATCCGAAAAGAATGGTTTAACTCTAAAAATCAATAGATTATGGCACAAATGGATTACGTTACAATTGAAGAACTCGAGGATAAGTATCTCGGAGCAGTTGGCACACCTCGTCGCGATGCGTTTGAGGCTGATGTGCGTGATGCCATTCAATCTTACCATATTGGCGAAGCTATTCGTGCCGCACGTAAAGAGCGTAATATGACGCAAGAAGAATTGGCTGATCTTATGGGCGTTAAGAAGGCTCAAGTAAGTAGAATAGAGCGAGGAAGCAACCCCACGTTCGGCACTGTAATTCGCGCTTTTAAAGCGTTAGGAATGGCTGTATCACTCACCTGTGGTAACCTTAATTTTGCACTCGAATAGTAAAAAGTCCAACCTTCGGCTTTTGCGAGGATATATTATAAGTAACGGAGCAAGCTATGTCGCTTGCTCCGTTGTGCGTAGTCTTACCAGGATTCGAACCTGGACAGACAGAACCAAAACCTGTAGTGCTACCATTACACCATAAGACTATCCTGTTGTGTTTCCACGGGTGCAAAGGTAGATATTTTTGGCGGCTCTACAAAATTTTTTTATTGTTTTTTTCAAAATCAGTCCAAAAATCGCCTTTTTAGGTGTCAAAATTTGTAATTTACACCTGCCATGACCACCGGGAGTTTGTCACTTTGACCGTGTAAGTGCCTGAAAAAAATTTTTAATGAAT
>JBJEDD010000208.1:0-7710 GCA_051871715.1 Muribaculaceae bacterium
CGTGCACTCCGACCCCGTTGACCCCCTCGCTACCGAAAATGATTTCTGGGACGTAGCAACCGGCCGCAAGGCTGTGCGCGGTCTTTCTCTGCTCATGCCCGATAGCCTATATATCTACGGTGAAGTCCTCCAAGATAAGAACGTCCCCGAGGCTGAATATGCCGAGTATATGGACCTCACCGCCAGCTCCTATGGTCATATGCTCCGCGAGGTGCTCCATGCCGGTCGCGTATGCAACGACTTGCTCACCAATTGGCACCACTCGATGACCCCCGACCGCCTCGTCACTTGGGTCGAGAGCCACGATACATATTGCAATGCTCACGAGAGCGCCGGTCTCACCGACGAGCAGATACGCACCGGTTGGGTATTCCTCGCCGCTCGCCAGCACGGTCGCCCATTGTTCTACAGCCGTCCCGATGGCAGCACTCGCGAAAATTACTGGGGCAATAACCGCATCGGCGCTCGTGGCAATGCCGAATTCATGCACCCCGAGGTAGTGGCTGCCAACAAGTTCCGCACCGCAATGAGCGGTAATGCCGAACTCCTCTACACCGATGCCGACGGTGCCGTTGTCGAGGTATGCCGCAGCAATGCAGGTGCCGCACTCATCAATTTCAGCGACAAGGAAGTCAAACTGAATGTGCAGACCACTCTGCCCGATGGTACTTACACCGATGAGGTTCATGGCACTACCTTCACCGCCAAACGCGGTACCCTCACCGGCAAGGTCGCTCCCCACACTTCTTACATTATCTATGTACGCTAATTAGACAATAACCTTACAATATGCAAGCGCTGATATGTTTTATAACATATTGGCGCTTACATTTTTCCATAATGGTTCAAAAAACAGCGCTGAAAAATTATGTTATAAAACATATGTATAGCAAGAAGTATAATTTTTACAAACTTTAACTATTTGTCGCTTTTTCATTTTTATTGCCCAAATTATAGCATTTTCAAGTTTTCCGGGTTGAAAAATTCCACTTTTCAAATATTATTCGCACAAAAACTTACCATTTCAAAGAAAAGTGTCATTTTAAGCATCTGACACAGGTATTGACAGAATAAAAATAATGATTACCTTTGCAATGAAAACGACAATCAATGCTTTTTCATAGAAGATACTACACACGTCATAGTGGAATTTAATCAAAGATCTGGAATAGACATATTAATCTAACATTAAGTACACAGTATGTTTACAAAAAGCGGATGGTCCGTGAGGATCGTCCGCTTATTTGTTTTAGTATGTTGGTTCGTTAGAGGCTTACCGCGGGGCGATAGCCTTGCAACTTGTCAAGGTCATCGGCTGTGAGCATCTCGCGCGGGATGATGAGCACATCATCTACGCGGCAGCCATAGGCAATCGTCACCCGCTCGCGGGTGTATGACAGCGAGCGCACCTGCGCGGGCTTCACCACACATATCACTCGCTCACGGTCATCATGCACTTCAAGGCTTTCATCGCTCACACTGACGTGCGATATGCGCGTGCGGTCAACGACTTCTTGTTTCAAGCCATATACCAGGACGGCAAAGGACATCACCGCCGGATAGATGACGAGCAAGAGCATCAGCCCCACGATGGAGACGCGCAAATCAATAGCAACGCCTATGGCGATAGCAGCGAGAGCCGCTGCGATTATCCACCATAGGCGCCATGCCAGTCGCCGAGCTATCAGCGACATATATGCCGATGCCGGCACTGCCACTGACGGCTGCTCGGTCATTTCTTTATTCCGTCGCGGATGAGGAGGGCATCAATCTGCGGATCACGTCCACGGAAGCAGCGATACAACTCTGCCGGGTCTTCCGAGCCGCCACGCTCGAGGATATTGGTGCGGAAACTGTCGGCAGTCGCGCGGTCAAAGATTCCATTCTCGCGGAAGAGCGAGAAGGCATCGGCATCGAGCACCTCTGCCCACTTGTAGCCATAGTAGCCGGCAGCATAACCGCCCGAGAAGATGTGGCTGAAGGTGGGCGAAATCATCGTACCCTCGATGGGTTCGAAGGTCTGTACGTCAGCTATCGCGGCGTTCTCAAAGGCGACGGGATCCTCGACGGGTGCTGTGGTGGTGTGCCATGCCATATCCAGGAAGCCAAAGGTGAGTTGGCGCATGCACGCATAAGCTGCCCCATATTGGGCTTGTGCCTTGAGTTTGTTGATAAGTTCCTCGGGCACTGCCTCGCCGGTGATATAGTGGCAGGCAAAACTGTCAAGAAACTCCTTCTCGGTGAGGAAGTTCTCGTTGAACTGCGAGGGCAACTCGACAAAGTCGTGGAGCACCGAGGTGCCCGAGAGGGTCTGATAGTGTACTCGCGACAGCAGTCCGTGGAGGGCGTGACCAAACTCGTGCATAAAGGTCTCAACCTCATAGGGAGTGAGCAACGAGGGTGTCTCGGAGGTCGGCTTGGTAAAGTTCATCACTATGGATACCAAGGGACGATGGTCAACGCCGGCGTTGTCGACAAATTGCTCGGAGAAATTGGTCATCCATGCGCCGGGGCGCTTGCTGGGGCGCGGGAAGAAGTCAGTGTAGAGCACGCCGATAAATTCACCGGCTTCGTTGGTAACATCATATGCCTTCACATCGGGGTGGTAAACCTCGATGGAGTCGTTGGGAGTGAACTGCAAGCCATAGAGGCGTGTTGCCAGTCCGAAGACGCCCTTGACTACATGTGACAACTCGAAGTAGGGACGCAATGCCTCCTCGTCGAAGTCGTAGTTGGCAGCCTTGTACTTGGTGGAGTAGTAGGAGTAGTCCCACGGAGCGAGGGTGATTTCCTGACCTTCCATCTCCGAGGCAAACGCCGACAGGGTGGCAAGTTCTTGCTTCATAGGCTCATAGTAAGCGTCGCGCAGGCGATTGAGCAAGTCATATACATTAGCCGGAGTGTGAGCCATGGTGTCATGCAGCGAGTATGTGGCATAGTCGGGATAGCCCAGGAGCTTGGCAATCTGACAGCGCAAGTCGGCGATGCGCACCATCACGGGTATGTTGTTGTACTCACCCGAGCGGTTGCGAGACTGGTAGGTACGCCAATACTGCTCGCGCAGGTCGCGGCGTGTGGAGCTCTTCATAAATGCCATATAGACAGGCTGGTCGAGGGTAAAGAGATACTCGCCGGGGCGATTGGCAGCTGCAGCGGCATCTGCGGCGGCGGTCACCAAGTTGGCTGGGAGCCCGTCGAGGTCGTCGGCAGTGAGCCATATCTGATGGGTGGGCATCTCCTTGAGGACATTCTGACCGAAGCGGGTGGTCAACTCGGAGAGTTCAGCCGACAGGGCGCGATATTGCTCGCGAGCATCACCCTCGAGCTCGGCACCGTTGCGAGCAAAGGAGTCATAGGCTTTTTGCAACAGTATGGTCTGCTCGGTGGTGAGGTTGAGCGAGGCGCGCTGCTCATAGACGGCGCGGATGCGCTTCCACAGAGCCTCGTTGAGGGTGAGCGAGGTGGAGTAGTCGCTCAGCAGGGCTGATGCTTTGATGGAGATTTCCATCATCTCGTCGTCGGCATTTGCCGACAATAGCGGGAAGAATACTCCCAAGACGCGAGTGAGGTCGCTGCCCACGTCATTGAGGGCTACGATGGTGTTCTCGAAGGTCGGAGCCTCGGGATTGGAAGTGATGGCATCGACCTCGGCGCGGGCGTTGGCGATGCCTCGCTCGATGGCAGGCATCCACTGCTCGTTGGTGATTGCCGAGAAGGGCGGAGTCTGATGCGGTGTGTTAAAGTCCTCAAAGAAGACGTTTTGTGCTTGTGTCATAATCGGTAGACAAAGTGCTGCGAGTATTAATGAAAGTCGCATAACAGTGCTTTTAGTTAAATAATGAGTTAGTAATTGGAGTGCAAAATTAGCAGAAATTTTTGTAATTCAAAAATATAGCGTAACTTTGCACACCGAAAGCGGCTGTAGAGTCGCAAAAAATAAGTAAAGATAAGGTAAAAAAGGTTTCACATTATGAGTATTACCGGAGCACTCAATCTGCGACCCAAGTTGTGGAGCGCGTTGAGAAATTACTCGACCGAGCGATTGCGCGAGGACATCATCGCGGGCATCGTTGTGGGCATTGTAGCCCTGCCGTTGGCAATCGCATTCGGTATCGCATCGGGCGTCAGCCCCACTATCGGCATGGTGACAGCCATCATCGGTGGCTTCATGGTATCATTCTTTGGTGGTTGCTCGGTGCAGATCGGTGGTCCCACCGGTGCTTTTATCATTATTGTATATAACATCATCGCCCAATTCGGCTTGACGGGCTTGGCGATAGCCACAGCGATGGCAGGTGTCATCTTGGTGGCTATGGGCTTGTTCAGGCTCGGCACGGTCATCAAGTTTATTCCCTACCCCATCGTGGTGGGCTTCACCGCCGGTATCGCCTTGACGATATTCTCGACTCAGGTCAACGACTTCTTGGGCTTGAATTTGAGCGATATACCCGGTCAGTTCATTCCCAAGTGGGGCGTATACTTCAGCAACCTGGGCAAGACCGACCTCATCACTCTGGCTGTGGGCTTGGTGTCGCTGGGTATCATCATCGGTGTGCCTCGCATCTCCAAGAAGTTGCCCGGAGCGCTGATAGCCATCATCGTGGTGACCATAGCATCGTGGCTGTTGTCGACATTCACAGGCTGGTTCTCGGTGGAGACCATCGGCGACCGCTTCGGCGACATGCCCACCGACATTCCCACACCCCACTCGCTCACCATCGACATGGCAACCATCAATATGCTGTTGCCCTCGGCATTCACCATCGCAGTGTTGGGCGCCATCGAGTCGCTACTCTCTGCCACCGTGGCTGACGGTATCACCGGCTCGCGCACCAACTCCAATACCGAGTTGATCGGGCAGGGCATCGCCAACATCACCGTGCCCTTCTTCGGGGGCATCCCGGTGACCGGTGCCATCGCCCGCACCATGACCAATATCACCAACGGCGGGCGCACCCCGGTAGCCGGCATCGTCCATGCCCTGGTGCTGTTGCTCATCTTCCTGTTCTTGATGCCTCTCATTAATTATATACCTATGGCAACCTTGGCGGCTGTGCTCATCATCACCGCTTATAATATGAGTGGCTGGCGCACCATCCGCGCCTTGTTGCACTCGCCCAAGAGCGACATCTCGGTGATGGCAGTGACCTTCTTGCTCACTGTGATATTCGACCTCACCATCGCCATCGAGATAGGCTTGCTGCTCGCCATCGTGCTGTTCCTGCGTCGCGTCATGGAGAATACCGAGATTAAGGCATACTCGGGACAACTCGACGTGAACGAGGGCACCGATAGCCCCAATCGCGAGGTGCTCGACGTAGCCCGCGGGGTGAGCGTCTACGAGATTGACGGTCCGTTCTTCTTCGGCATCGCCACCAAGTTTGACGAGCTGATGCGCTCGACCCATGCCGAGCGCCCCGTGGTGCGCATCATCCGCATGCGCAAGGTGGCATTTGTCGATGCCACAGCGATGCACAACCTCGAGATACTGATCAAGGCATCTCAAGAAGAGGGCATCAGCGTAGTGCTCTCGGGCGTGCGCGATAATGTGCGCGAGAGCCTCGAGCATGCCGGCATCGACCAACTCATCGGCACCGAGAACATCTGCGACCACATCACCAAGGCGGTGGTCAAGGCAAATGACATCGCCAACCGACATCACGGTGCCGAAAAGGTTTAGTTCAATATGATTTTTTAACAATTAGCATATTTAATTATAAATCAGATAATTAGCAGAGAAAGCGAGCAAAAACGAGTGATGACTCGGAAAAATAAGTTCAAAAAAATTTTTTCAGTCCAAAATATTGCTTTAACTTTGTGACGTTTTTGAAGCACTAAACAATTGTTTAACTATTTAATCAAAAAAGACAATGAAAAAGTTAGTTCTTTTACTTGCTGTTGTTTTCGGCGTATCAATGATCTCTTGTGGTGGTAGCGAAGCTACTGCTGAAGCTGCTGACACTGTAGCTGCTGAGGCTACTGAGGTTGTTGAAGAGGCTCCTTGCTGCGACACTTGCGGTGTTGCTTGCGATTCTTGCGCTGCTGAAGCTGAGGCTCCCGTTGAAGCTCCCGCTGCTGAATAATTATTCAACACAACAGTACAAAGTAAAAGTCGACCCCAGGGGCCGGCTTTTCTTTGTTTATACCCCACACATCCTATGCTTAAAAACATATCTATTTTTTATTGACTAAGTGCCGTTTTTTTCGTACTTTTGCAATTCAAGGACTAAACTATGGAAATCAATGAGCAAGATATCAATTCGGTTTTATAACGATAGAGAGGTTCGTGCAATATGGAGCAACGACGACAACAAATGGTACTATTCTGCCACTGATGTCGTTCGTGCTATAAATAATGAATCCGACTATATGAAAGCGGGTAACTATTGGCGTTGGTTGAAAAAGAAACTTGCAACACAGGGGATTCAACCCGTGAGTAGCACTCACGAGTTCAAGTTAGTTGGACCTGACGGCAAAAAGCGTGTGGCAGATGTGATGGACGACAATGGAGTTCTGCTATTAGCCAAGCATTATCCAAGCAACCGTGCCAACGAGTTTCTTGATTGGTTTACCTACAGCGACAATAATATTGATGGTCAAAGCAGAAAGAAAGCTTATGACCTCTTTGAGAGTGGGATGCTTAACAAACTTGAGCCCGGTAGCATAAAGTGTCTGCAACAGATACATGCCTATATTTTCGGGGGACTATATGACTTTGCCGGGCAGATACGCAACAAAAACATCAGCAAGAATGGTTTTATGTTTGCCAATTATCTCTATTTCCCTACGATATTACCTAATATCGAAATGATGCCGGATAATACATTCGATGATATTATCAGCAAGTATGTAGAGATGAACGTGGCACATCCGTTCATAGAAGGTAATGGGCGCAGCACTCGCATTTGGTTGGATTTGATGCTTAAGCGTTCACTTCAAAGATGTGTTGACTGGAGCAAAATTGACAAAAACGACTATCTCAATGCCATGCGAGTAAGTGTGACTGATGACACCGAAATACGAAGATTACTGAAAGAAGCACTCACCGATGAGATTAACAGTCGCGAGTTGTTTATGAAAGGTATTGACTACTCATACTATTACGAACAGGAGAATTAACAATTATTAACCATTGAGGTGTTGACTCGTACCTTAGGGCAGGCTATAACTTTGCAGTCGTAAACCAAGATTGCGCGATCAATGGAAACGAAGTACAAAATCGGAGAGGCCCCTGGAACAAACAATCCGCCGACGAATACCTCACCGAGGTCCAAGTCCCGATTGAGTAACCTAAAGCGTACAACCAACACATACTGCCTGCAACTCCAGGCAGTATGTGTTAAAAAGTAAAAAAAAGTTAAAATCCTTGCTATACACACCTCTCGTGTGTAACTTTACGGCAGAAAATCAACTATATAACATATTACCAATATGAAAAGTCTATTTTCTAAGTTTATTATGGTCGCAGTCGCTGTTGTCAGTGGATATTCCTATGTGTGGAGTGAAGATGACGATTTTCCGATACAAGCTATTTGCGAAGATTACAATGAAGATTCCTATTTCAAAGGCTATTGGTATTTCAAAGACAGGGGTATATATCATCTTGACTTTGCTATTCTATCATTCATAGATTCCACGTGTGGAAGGGATGATAATCGCTATTGTAAATACGACCCTCAACCATGCTTAAAACACTTTGAGCGAGTCGAG
>JBJEDD010000209.1:0-1998 GCA_051871715.1 Muribaculaceae bacterium
TTTTGAAGAAGGCGGCGGCCATCGCCAACAACCGCATCAAGCCCGAAAAGATGGCGTTGCGCGAGTATTGAGTTGCGGTGGGGAGAATTGAGGTGTAAAGTTCCTCGTCGAAGGTGAATATGTCGGCGAGTAAGGGCTTAACGGTGCGCCACTGGTCGAGGCGGAAGTTGTCGATGAGGATGAAAAAGACCTTTTCGCCGGCATCGAGGAGCGGGAAAACACGCTCGGGGAATATGCGTGGGCTCATCAGTGGGGAGTCGTCGGATGAGGGACCCACGGGCATCCAGCACTCGTAGTTGCGACGTATCCATTTGGCAAATTCGGCATTTGCCTCATTTTTCTGCATTTCGAGCATTTCGTCCATATTGGTCTCGGTATTAGCCAATTCCAGTTCGCGGTGGACGAGTCGTTCGTAGAGGCTGTACCACTCGCTGATTGAGGATGCCGAGTTGATTTGCTCGGCGATTTGGCGAAATTCCTCGCGGTAGTCTCGGGTTGTTTGCTCGGAAATGAGGCGGTCGCTGTGGAGTAGTCGCTTGAGGGCGATGAGAATTTGGTTAGGGTTGACAGGCTTAATGAGGTAATCAGCGATTTTGTTGCCAATAGCCTGATTCATAATGTTTTCCTCCTCGCTCTTGGTAATCATGATTACCGGAGTGTGAGGGAGGCGCAACTTGATGCGGCTGAGGGTCTCCAGACCGGTGAGACCGGGCATATTTTCATCGAGGATGATGAGGTCGTAGGGGTGATGGTCTATAAGTTCGATAGCGTCGCTGCCGTTGTTGGCGGTGGTGACGTCGTATCCGCGCGAGCGCAGGAAAAGGATGTGTGGCTTGAGCAGGTCAATCTCGTCGTCTGCCCAGAGTATTTGATAGTTAGAGGTCATAGTCATTCGAGTAAAGGGTCATCGCCTTCGCTGCCGGGGTCGTAAGTAGGCATAGCCGGGCGAGTAGGAGTTGGAACAATTACGGGAGCCGGTGTGGGCGTGGGAGCCGGGGTCGGTTGTACCGCCGAGGCCGGGGTTGGAGCCGGAGCCGGAGTTTCGGCTTGAGGCTCAGCGACTTCGGGTTGTGGAGCCGGTGCTGTATCTGCTTCGTCGAGAGTCTCCACTTCCTCGGGTTGGAGGAGTTGCTCTTGGGTGCTCTCGTAGTTTTGCTCTTGCAAGAAGCGGAAGTACTCGTCGAACGAGCGTCCTTGATTGAGCAAAATCTTGAAATTCTCATCACTGATGACGATGGGGCGCACACCGACAGGCAACTTGAAATCGGAGGAGGCAGCCATCACGCGGCAGTAGTGGTCGACTTCGTCCATATTGTCGAAGGTGCTGATGACAATCATGCCGAGGCGACCGAAGTTGAGTTGCTCGAGTTCGTAAGCCTTGACTACGAAGGACTTGAAATTGTGGCGAGCAATCTCGTAAAGGAGGGCATTTGACGATACTTGGTCGATGGCGAATGTCATGACTAGCAACTGCTTAGTGTCGGGCTTGAGGGTGAAAGCAGCCTCGCCCTCGGCGACAGCAGTGGAGTCGTTGCCGAGACGCTGGTCCCAAATCATACCGCGCATATTTGTGGCGCCGCTGTGGATTTGGCGCCCTTGAGCCATGCCCTTGAGCCATGCCGAGGCAATGGGGGTGATGTCGGTCTCGGGGTAGCGCTCGAGGAGTTCGCGCAGCGTGGAGTTGAAGTCGTCGGTGCGATGCTCGGTGACATAAGCCAAAGCATTGAGGAACATGAACTTAGGCATCACCTTGCTCATGGGATATTTCTCGGTCATGGTCTCGTAGGCGCGGTGCACGGTGGCATTATCGTTGGCGAGATAAGCCTCGTAGGTGGCTTCGTAGAGGCGTTGCACCTCGCTGTCCATATTGCGTAGGTTGTCGATATAGTCGGGATTCTGCAATGCCGCACCAATGGGTGAGTCGGCAAAATTGCTGAGTATCAGCAATCTGTAAGTCTCGGCTTCGTCGCGCTTGCCCTCGCGCATATACATAAGGTA
>JBJEDD010000210.1:0-1996 GCA_051871715.1 Muribaculaceae bacterium
GACTCGCGCGTTGCCGAGAAAATCATCGACCTCGATGATGACGGTGATGGCTGGCTCATTTACGGTTGTTCAATGCGAGTACACCCCGAGACAGATGAGATATATGCCTCGTTGTTCCATGAGGTCACCGTGCCGACATATGTATTGCGCCGGTTTACCCCGGATGGCGAGCCGTTGCAGGATTATGAGATGATTTCCAACTATTGGTTTCCGTCACTTCCGGTATTTCCGACATCGCCCGACAACTATGCAGCAATTTCATCTATTGAGATGGATGCAAGTCATGGAGAAGAAATTTGGTATAACTTGCAAGGTGTAAAGGTCGATATTCACCACGCTGCTCCGGGTATATACATACGTCGAAGCGATGGAAAAGTTGAAAAATTTGTAATTAGATAGATTGGTATTTACGTGTTGTAATCGGCGCTCTCGGTGCATGCGAGCGCCGATTATTTGTTGTGTTATTGGGCGAGAAGGTTGCGGAGGATGGGAATGATGGTGTTGTTGTATTGCACGGCTCCTGTGGCGTTGAGGTGTTGAGTGTCGACAAAGAGCGAGCGGTCGTCACTGATGCCCGGGGTGTCGAGGAAGGAGAAGAAAGGCACATCGTATTGTTGGCACAGGTCGGCAAGAGCAACAAATTCCTGTGGGTTGCCATATCCGGTGTAGGCGGGGCTAACTAAGAAGATGAGTTTAATGCCCATTGATCGGCAGTCGGTAATGAGTTTGGTCAGGTATTCGCGTTTGAGCGGAGCGAGGCTGAGAGGCGTGTGGTTAATGTTTTGCTTGGGAACAATACCAAGAGAGCCTTCCAAGGGACGATAACCGAGAATGTCGCTATGAATAGGGTGGAAGGCATCGGTCAACAAGGTGAGCACCAAGTCGTTGAAGCGATATGTGTGGCATGCCAATTTGTATCGTTCTGTAGGGTTGATGTCGTTGATGACGCTATCGACACACGGGACGTTGTGATAAGCGCGTAACCACTTGAGGTATCGGCTGTAATCGTCTTGTGCGATGTCAAAGCTGTTGACGTCGTAGATGACAAGTCGTGGGTGGTATCGAGATGTAAGCATCTTGAAGTAGGGATACATCATCAAGATGCCATTGCCGTCGTAGCCGGCGTTGTAGCAAGATAAGCCCAGGCTATCGGTGATGATGCGAGGGTCGTAGTGGTGAATGCAACGCGAACTACCCAGGAGTATCACGTCGGCATCGGTGTGATTGACTATGAAGTCATTGCGGTAGGTGTTGCCACCTGTGGCGCGTTCCTCGACGGATGCCAGGATTGCACCGATGACAAAGTCAAGGACTACAAATATTAAAGCAAATATTGATAATTTTTTAATTAAGCGCTTCATGGTCAAAAACTTGCATAGATAAATGAACTGGTATTGAGTACTCCGAACAGCAGAATGGAGAACAGCAATACGAAATAAGTGATCCAACGCACTGCGCGGTGCTTGTTGGCGATGAGGCTGAATGAAGAGTATTCGCCGACGATGTCGGTGACAACGATAGTAATCAGTGATAGGGCCATCGTCACCATATCGGTGTTAGTGGCGCGGTAAAGCGATGATGGCAAGTCGGAGAATATGCGAGAAATGACTGCCACTGCATCGTGAATCGAAGGCATGCGGAAAAGAATCCACGCCAAGGTCACCAAGGCGAAGGTGACAAGTATACGCAAAATGCGTGTGAAGTTAATTTTGTCATACTTCTGCCAATTGAGGGCTTTCTCAACCATTTGAAAGAAACCATGCAGCACGCCCCACAGGATGAAAGTCCAATTGGCTCCATGCCATATACCGCTTACCAAGAAAGTGATGAAAATATTGAAGTAATTGCGGACCTTGGAGCAACGATTGCCGCCCATGGGGATGTAAACATAGTCTTTGAGCCACGTGGAGAGGGAGATGTGCCATCTGCGCCAAAAGTCTGTGACACTGACAGATAGATATGGTCGCCGGAAGTTGTTGATGAGGTCGAAGCCCAT
>JBJEDD010000211.1:0-1994 GCA_051871715.1 Muribaculaceae bacterium
CGAGAGCAAGGCGCTATATGACAATCTCTATCCATCGCGCATCATTGCCGGCATCCCTCGCACTGCAGGTGTGAGCGATAAAGAGCGCCGTGCAATAGAGCAAATTGCTGATTGCGAGGCGTTGGAGGCGGCGGCTCGTGTATTTGCCGGGCTATTGCAACAGGGTGCAATCAAGCAGGATATCCCCACACTGTATATGGGTGTGCAAGAGGCAGAGGCTGTCAAACTCTTTGCCAATACTTATCTGGCGTTGCGCGTAAGCTACTTCAATGAATTGGATACCTATGCTGCAGTTAAGGGGCTTGACTCACAGGCTATAATCGAGGGTATCGGACTCGACCCTCGTATCGGTGACCACTATAACAATCCATCATTCGGCTATGGGGGCTATTGCCTGCCCAAGGATACCAAGCAGTTGCTTGCCAACTATGCCGAGGTGCCCCAAAATATGATGTCGGCGATTATCGAGAGTAACCGCACACGCAAGGATTTTATTGCCGACCAGGTGTTGCGCCTCGCCGGCTATTATGCCTACAACAGTCAATATGACCACGCAGCCGAGCAAGCATGCGTCATCGGCGTGTATCGCTTGACGATGAAAGCGAATAGCGACAATTTCCGTCAGTCGTCGATTCAAGGGGTGATGAAGCGCATCAAGGCAAAGGGCGCCACGGTGATTGTGTATGAGCCGACTTTGCCCGACGGCTCGACATTCTTTGGGAGTAGGGTTGTAAATGACCTTGCTCGGTTCAAGGAGCAATCTCGCGTAATTCTTGCCAACCGTTATGACTCATGTCTCGATGATGTGCGCGAGAAGGTGTACACTCGCGACATCTACAAGCGCGACTGAATTACTGTCGCTCGATTAATTCGTAGCTATTGTCGCTGTAGCAGATCATAATAGAGCGAATCCGTTTGTTGGGGTCGGTCGGAATCTGCTTTGGTACAAAATCCGTAGTCTTTTTTTCGACCGGTTCATCACTGCTAATAGGCTTATTATCAGGCTCTTCAAACGGCAAACCTGGCATTTCAGAGGCGTTTTTGGGCTCTGAGATTTCAATATTTGCATCGTTCACCATACTTCCCTCGCCAAATAGCAACCACATGACGTTTAGGTCGGGGTAGGCAGCGTGAAGCTTGGCGGTCATGTCATCGCTCAAGCGTTTGTTGCGTCCGTTGAGAAATTGAGAGAGAGTAGGTCGCGGAATGCCGGCACGGTCGGCAAACTGTGAGTTGGTCAATCCGGTGTAATCTTTATATGCGACGAGGCGGTCAACGATATCCATGGTCAAAAAAGGGTAAAATTTGGGTTTGAATTACGGTGCAAATGTAAAAATAAAAATTCAAAACGCCAAATTTATTTTTCAAAAATTTAAATTTGAATATCGAAACGGAGAATAATGTAATTGTAAATAGGGTGTGCTGCTTGATGGAGGTTGACTATCTAAGTATATTCAATTAATAGTACAATCCAAATAATATAATATACTGATAATTAGAGTTATAGATAACTATAATTAAATATGTTGTATAGTAAATGTTGCGGTGTGGCAAATAATTGAATTAATAAATCAAATATTCTCCATAAACACTATGATTTTCAACTACTTGTGAGAATAATTAAGGCTTGTTAAATGGTTGTTTTTGGCTCTGTAAACCACTTTCGCCTTTGCAAATACACTATTTCACGCCGTTAATTCACCCCAAATTCAACTATTGTTAGATGTAAATATTTTTACAGGTGCATTATTAAACCGTGAATTGTATTTTGCAAATTTGTAATTATAAACAATGATTTTAGGAATAATGTAGAAAATTGTGTGTATTTGTAAACGCAAATCAGTTGAATTTTGCAAATTTTCATTTTCACCACCATCTGCGCGGTGCGTTTCTGAATTTTCAATTCTCAGCGACTTGTTTTGGGCATTAATTGTCGCTTAATTACCTATTAATCAGCAGTATTAATGCTAAAAATTGGCTGAAAATCTTGTTTG
>JBJEDD010000212.1:0-1993 GCA_051871715.1 Muribaculaceae bacterium
ATTACATGGTTCCGCAAGATGAAAAATCAAAATTCTCGGGCTGGCGCAATCCTCGCGTGCTGAAAAGCAAATCCTACTACCGCTTCACCAATGCATATGGACTTGACAGCGTGAGCGATGCGTGTCAGCATCATTATTCGTGGTCTGATTGGATTGGCATCATCGACCCGCCGACGATTCCACAGCGATTGCGTGCTACCGAACTCGCTGCCGATACCCTAATGGGCAAGTACAGTCCGGTCGAGTTGTGGTTGCGCAATGGCGACCGCATCATAGTTGATGTCAACGTTATAGCCGATACCGTCGGGCGGCGATGGGTACCCGACTTCGCCGAGTTCTTTCGTCGCGATGTTGATTTTGAAACCTTCAAGTTGCGTTATAACTACGACAATGTGGTAGGTGATTCTATCATGCCTATCGATATCGCCGGATATTCGCTGAATATCGAGTCAAACGGTCGCAGCCGCGAAATGTTTATGTTCAACAGAGAAACAGAGTCGTTCTTCGTGAGCACTTATGCCGAGGTATATATCATTGACAAAGAATATATTACGGTCAAGGATGCCCGCAAGTGGCAGAAATGCAAATTCGATACCGAAGCCCTCGAAATCATTGAGCCGGCAGAGGCTCCCGAACTCAGCGAGCCGGTGTGCCAACTGATAGCGCGTGTCAACGAGGTAAATCACTTGGAGCAACGCTTGGCAATGGCACCCGATTTGCGTTATATTGGCAGGGGAGTCGTCAAACAAAATATTGCCGAGAGGGCATGGAACCTCTTCAAACAGATGACCGGCATTTCTCACTATCGCATGAATCGCAACAACGAGCGCAATTGGCGCGAATTTCGCAACGAGCAGCGCCGCATCGCTCACCCTGATTCAGCCCAATAAACTTTTTTTGCACATTTGCGCCAAGTTGTTTAACTTTGTGCATAAATTTTTAACATCAATCGATTATGCACTTGCAACCAGGGACTCTCCTACGTGGGGATACTTACAAAATTATCCGCTTCATCGCAGCCGGAGGCTTCGGCTGCACCTATGAGGCGATGCACGTTATGCTCAATAAGCGCGTGGCTATCAAGGAGTTCTTCGTCAAGGACTTCTGCAATCGCGACGAGCAGTCGGGGCATATCTCCATCGGCACCAACAGCAAGCGCGACCTGGTCGCCAAACTCAAGCGCAAATTCCTCGACGAGGCTCGCGCCGTCAGCGCTATGTCGCATCCGGGCATCGTCCACGTCAGCGACGTGTTTGAGGAGAATGGCACCGCCTATTTCGTGATGGACTTCATCAAGGGGCGTTCGCTCGCCGATATAGTCCATCAAGAGGGACCTATGAGCGAGGCTCGCGCCCTCGGTTACATCCGCCAAGTGTGCGCTGCGCTCAATTACGTGCACTCTCAAAACCGCCTTCACCTCGATATCAAGCCCCAAAATATCATGGTCGACGGCGCCGACCGAGCCATCCTCATCGACTTCGGCGCCTCCAAACAGTATGATGAGGAAAGCGGCGAGAACACCTCTTCGCTTCTCGGCTTGACCCCCGGCTATGCGCCGCCCGAGCAGATGTCGCAAGACTTGCACCATTTTTATCCTGAAACTGATATCTATGCCCTCGGAGCAACTTTGTACAATTTGCTCACCGGCACCACACCACCCGATGCCGCCAAGCGCATGAGTGGCATTCAAGAATTGGCTCCGCTGCCGGTGACCATCAGCGCCTCGACACGCGCCGCCGTCAACAAAGCGCTCGAAATCAACAAAAACAAGCGTCCGAACAGCGTAGCCGCTTTCGCCTACCTGCTCGACAGCGCACCGTCACCGTCATCCAAGCCCAAGGATGATGGTGAGACGCAGCCACTTGACGAAGTCAAGCCCATCAAGCCCACGGCGCCGTGGTACAAGCGCTATGCCGCTGTGATAGCCATCGCAGCGGTAGTAGCAATAGCCGGCATCATCGCCATGCTGAGCGGCGGCAACGTTGAGCCTGAA
>JBJEDD010000213.1:0-7592 GCA_051871715.1 Muribaculaceae bacterium
CTTTTTTTGTTATCTACAGGCAAATTACAGGCTTAATTGCAAAAAAAGTAGGCTGAAAATCAAATCTTCCATAAGGACTATTCTATGACTTCCCATGTACCGGACTTTAAATCTCCAACACGTTTGATGCGGTTCTCCGATTTCAACACATCAATGGTTCTAAATATTGTTCTTCGTGTAACATTTAATTCTTTAGCGATTTGAGTGACACTAATCCGCTTATTCTTTCTCATCAAGTCAATTACCGCTTCTTTACGGATATTAATATCATTAGTGACACCATTGGTGACAATCGTTCCATTATTGGTGACATTATTGGTGACGCTGGTGTCACTTTCTATGACATCAGCATTCCAAACAACCACCTTGAAGGTCGTGTAATCGCTAAGCAAGAATTCAGCAGGATTACTTTTGTTTTCTTTAAGAAGCATCGAAACAGTATTGACGCCACTACCAAAACGGTTGACATATCCTAGGTTCAGCATTATCTCGGCAATGTTCGGATTGCGGTAGTCGGTCTCATTCGGAAAGTTCTCCAAATTTACTTTGCCATACAAGTTGCCGGGATTGTCAATCTCAATGCGGTCGCTGTACTCATAGAACTTTATCGGAGAGTTGTTGCCGTTATACGCTCTGTGCATCACGGCATTCATGGCAAGCTCTCGTATTGCTTCCCATGGATAGTTGATGCGAGGTTCTTCACGGAGTAAGCTGACAAATTCCGGACGCTTGTTCTCAATGGAATACTTGATGAAATATTCCAACTCTTTAAGCATCGTAATAAGGTTGCCCTTGAAACGATTTTCCTTCAACACCTTCGTGGCGCGGGTTGTACCAGCAAACTTAACATATTGTATATATGCTCCGGGGATAAAATATTGCGGGTCATTACCCAGCAATAAGATTCCGGCATAAGTGGGACAATTAAACCGAGTGTCGAAAAGACGTAACGATGCCATCTGCTGAATCGGCGTGCGCTTATCCTTGGCTAATGTCGCGGACGAAACAGCTTTGGAGAGATATGCTTTCCTGAATAGTTCCACGTCAATATCATCAATGGTGGCCTCACGGCATGGACGGCCATCGAAGGAAGAGCTGTGTATCTGTCCTTTCTCGGTCAAAATTCGTTCTTCCTCCGTATTCGCCTCAGCTTTTCTCGCTCCGACTCTAATCCAAATCACGCCTTTGTATCTTACCGGAGTATCTTCACTTGGCTGAACTTCAATAACCGCAACTTCTCCTTCCGGAAATGACTCCTTATAAACCATCATAGCGGGTGGAGGAAGAATCGTCCCTGTATTACGAAGTCCAGAGTAGGAACGAAGTTGTTCGTCGGTGAACGTCTGCCCATCGAGTTTGCCGTTATCATCGGCGCCAATCATGAAATAGCCCGGTTTCTTCGTGTTACGGATATCGTTGGCAAACGCGCAGATTGCCTCCGACATCTTCTTGGTGTTGTCAGTGGATAATGTGCGCTCTACGCGCTCATTCTCTATGTCGCCCAGCAGCGACCTTATTTCATCTTTAGTCAGAGGCATATCGTTGTTGTTTAGAGTGCAAATTTACTGATTATTTGTTGATTGCGGAAATTACAGCCATGATTTGTTCCGGTTTTTTACCTTTTATTTTTTTTGAAGTGTTGCTTATTTGACCGAAAGAACGTATCTTTGCACTGCGAGCGCGATGCTCGCGATTTTTACAGTTAAAAAAAAGCTTTTTTCCTAACTATGTCAATGAGTAAGTTGCAACTCTATATCTACAAGTCGCTCAGAGGCTTCAAGGCGGTGCGGAATTTCAACCCCGCCGAGAATGTCCAGCGGCATATCCGCGATGTGCGCCGCGCCCTCGAGGTCCTCGACTACGACCCGGCAGAGAAGTACCTCTTCTACCTGCTGAGTTATATTGACGAGGGTGTGATGTTCAGCATCTTGCGCACTATTCCCTCCAACCCTTTCGACCATTTGGCTACCACAATTTTCATTCCTAACGGATTGAAAATCAGTCGTGAGCAACTCGCCGAAATCATTCATCGCACCACACGCATGGTGTCCAATCCCACGGTGACCGCCGAGGATATCAGCGACTTGCACCAAATGCTCGCCACTGAGTATCCTATCGACCCCGAGGCTCCGGCAATAGTCGCCTCGATGGGGCGCGAATATGCCTACTGCCGCTATGGTGGCTCCACAGGGCACTCACTCGAGGACTTTATCGGTGAAAATGCCTTCCAAACGGCTTTTCTCCCCTACGAGGGCATAGTGCTCGTAGATGATGAACTCGGCGTGGGCACCACTGCCGACGACCTCTCTGACATCGAGATTAAAACTCCTGTGACCATCACCCCTCCCGAGGAAAGCGGTGATTTTCAGCCTCACATCTTCCATCGGCCCTTCGACCGCCCGTTCCTCGCTACTCCCGGTGCCGAAATCACCGTCACATGGCGTCGCCCCGGCTTTGAGGACCGCCTGCAATCTTTCACTGTCGAGGATAAGGACTGCTCGCTGCCCGTGGTAGATACTGCCGATGTGCGCAAGACCATCTCGCCGGCATCGTTCTATATCACCTCGCAGGCTACTCGCGCTCAAATCCACAATGCGACCATCACGGTCAACGGCATCGAAATCAACGAGGCGCGCACCTTCACCCAGACCGAGTTGGCAAATGCCGAGGTGGTGGTCTCCGCCCCCGGATTTGCACCCTTCACCACCCACTGCGACTTGGCAGCGACCGCCCAGGCACTCATCCAACTCCCCGAGGCACGTCGCATCTATCGCTTTGAATTACCCGTCAAGAGCAGCGAGTTGGGCGCTCCGATTCGTTTCGAGATACACACCAAGCGCACGCTACACGATAGCCCCATTGAGGGATATGAACTCAATGCCCCCATCGTCGAGGGCACCACGCGCATCAACCACCTCACCTTCACCCCCGGCGCCCTCTACGGCTTGCGCACCCTTGCTATCGCTGCCGCCGTGGCACTGGTAGTGGGCTTGCTCATTGGCTTGTTTATAGGTGGCTCAGGCTCTTCTGACCCCGAGTCCGAGCCTGTGGATACCGTGCCCACAGTCGCTGCTGTCGCCTCCACTCCGACGCCCGAGCCCGCCCCGGCTCCTGTTGCCACTCCCGAGCCGGCACCCGAGCCGGCACCCGAACCTGCCCCGGCTCCCGCAGCAGAACCGGCTCCCGTAGCCACTACTGCCGATGCTATCGCTTACCTCAACGAGAAGAGCGTGTGGAACCGCGACGAAATGGAGAAAATTCCCGCCTTGCGCGGCCTCTTTGACGACCTCAACAACTTCCGCTACGACCGCATTCTCGACCACTGGCGCCCGGCTCTTGCCGACTCCAAGGTGTTTGAGTCGGTGGCTGCAGCCGTCGATGGTGGTCGCCGCAAAAAGAAATTCGTGCCCGCCGCCGGCGCCACCTACTGCCGCGAGGGCGATATCAATATTAACATAACCAATTATCGTTACAAAGTAGATCCCTGATAACTACCATGTTGAGACACACTCTAACCTTCTTGTTGCTCGCTGCCGGCATCTCCTCGGCAACGGCTATTGAGTCTATCACCGCTGCAACCCCCGAGGGGCGCCGCGTCACAGTTACCGCAATCACACCTAATATATTGCGAGTGAGCAATATAGCGCCGGGCGAGCAACCTCTGCCCTCCACGGCTACCGTGCTCACCCCCGCCAACGGCTCTGCCATCGTCGGCACCGCCGGCGAGTTTATCGCCACCCTCACCACCTCGACAGGCATCCATGCCACCATCGACAAGCGCACCGGCTTCCTCACCATCACCGCCGGCGCCGGCAAGGTGCTCACCGATGACGGCACGCGCCTCATTGCCGACGGACGCAATCACCTGTCGCTGGCTACCACCTCGCGCGGCTCGGTGTACGGCGCAGGCGAGCGCGCCCATGCTCTCGACCTCCGCGGCGACACCCTGCGCATGTGGAACCGCCCAACATATGGCTACGGTCACGGCGACAGCCGCATCTCCCAGATGAATGTCACCATGCCGTTGTTCTTGTCCTCCGACGGCTATGCCATCGTCTTTGACGACCACGCACGCGCCGACATGCTCGTCGGCGACCGCATCGAGTACGTCTCGGACAACACTCGCCCCATAGCATATTACTATGTTAACGGTGCTGCAACCCTTGCCGATGTCACCGAGCAACTCACCTCGCTCACCGGGCGCCAGCCCCTGCCGCCGGTGTGGACCCTGGGATACATCACCTCGCGGTACGGCTACCACACTCAAGCCGAGACCCTCGCCGTGGTCGACTCGCTCAAGCGCGACGGCTACCCCCTCGATGGCATCGTCCTCGACCTCTATTGGTATGGCAAGGAGCAGGATATGGGCTCGCTGGAGTGGGAACCCTCGCAGTGGCCCGAGCCCGAGAAGATGCTCCGCCGCCTCAAAGCGCAGGGCGTCAACCTCGTCGCTATCAGCCAACCCTTCGTACTGCGCAATGGGCGCGGACTCGACAACTTCAACACCTTGAGCGCCGAGCACCTGCTGCTGTGCGACTCCACCGGTGCCACCGAGGATGTCAAGATTTGGGTGGGCGAAGGCGGCATGTTTGACGTCTCCAACCCCGCCACTCGCCGCTGGCTCACCGACCGCTACAAACTGCTCACCGACCAAGGCATCGAAGGCTGGTGGGGCGACCTCGGCGAGCCCGAGGCTCATCCCCTCTCCGCCCTCCACGCCAATGGGCAAGGTGCCACTATCTACCACAATCAATATGGCAACGATTGGAGCCAAATTATCTATGACCTCTTCCGCCGCGACTACCCCAACCGCCGACTCATGGCGATGATGCGCGCCGGCACCACCGGCTTGCAGCGCTACAGCGTGTTCCCCTGGAGCGGCGACGTGTCGCGCTCGTGGGCTGGTCTGCAACCCCAGGTGCGCATTATGATTAACTCGGGCCTCAGCGGCTTGGCTTATATGAGCCACGACGTGGGCGGCTTCGCTATTGACCCCTCCAATCCTCTGATTCCCGAATTGTATGTCCGCTGGCTCCAATTAGGCTTGTTCTCGCCCGTGTTGCGCACCCATGCACAGCAGTATGCCGAGCCTTACAATTATCCCGAGCACGCTGCCATCATCCACAGCCTCATCAACGCCCGCTATCGCTGGTTGCCGTACAACTATACCCTCGCTTACGAGAACTCTGCCTTCGGCTACCCCTTGGTGCGCCCCCTCAACTTTGTCGAGGCAGGCTCAAATGCCTATGATGATATCTTCGACGAATATTTGTGGGGCTCGCAGGTGCTCGTGGCTCCCGTTATGGAGCCGGGTGTCACCTCGCGACAGGTGACCTTCCCCGAGGGGCAGTGGCTCGATATGTCCAACCCTGCCGCGGTCATCGCCGGGCACTCCACCATCACTTGTGACGCGCCTATCGATGTAATTCCCACATTTGTCCGCGCCGGAGCCTTCATCCCTATGGCAACGTACAAGATGGAAAATACCGGCGACTACAACCCCGCGCGCCTCACGGTCAACTACTATCCCGTCAAGGGCGTGGAGTCGCAATTCACCATGTATGACGACGACCGCACCTCGCCCGATGCCCTCGTCAACGGGCAGTATCGCCTCATCACCTTCAAAGGCTCGGCTGACGGCGCTCACATCACCGCCGAGGCTCACGGTACATATCCCGGTGCCCCCGACAATGTGGATATTGAACTCATCATCCATCGCGCTGCCGACAACGCTACCTTCCGCGTCAACGGGCGCAATGTCAAGGCTCGCTACAATGCCACCGACGGCACCCTGCGCCTACGTCTGCGTTGGCCTGTCAACCGCCAGTTAGTCATCGATTCACCCAACCTCAACATTCAATAAAATGTTCTCAGGAATAGTTGAAGAGACCGCCACAGTCGTGGCGGTAATCCCCCAGGCGGGCAATGTGCGCCTGCGCCTGCGTTGCTCCTTTGCCTCCGAACTGACTATCGATCAGTCGGTCGCTCACAATGGCGTGTGCCTCACCGTGGTAGCCGTCGACCCAGCCGAGTCGACCTACGACGTAGTGGCTATCGCCGAGACCCTCTCGCGCTCCAACCTCGGCACATTGAAGCCCGGCGACTTGGTCAACCTTGAGCGCTCCATGATGATGAACGGGCGCTTGGATGGGCACATCGTCCAGGGACACGTCGACACCACCGCTGTGTGCGACGAGGTCACCGATGCCGACGGCAGCCGCTACTTCCGCTTCCGCTATGCCGCCGACGAGCAGATGCGCCGCCGCGGATATGTCACTGTCGACAAGGGCTCGGTCACCGTCAATGGCGTGTCGCTCACCGTGTGCAACCCCACTGCCGACTCGTTCCAAGTCGCCATCATTCCTTACACCTTCGAGCACACCAACTTCTGCAACATCCAAGTAGGCTCGCGCGTAAACATCGAATTTGACATCCTCGGGAAGTACATAGCCGCAATGCTCCCCCAAGCATAATATTTTGTGTAAATGTATATGCTTCAAACTTATCTGACTTGTCGGTGGGCACAAGTCAAGGCACAAGTCAGGGCACAAGTCAAGCGAGTGGATCCATTGAAGAGAGAATTATTGAGTTCTGCAAGGAGCCTCGCTCTTTAGCCGAGATAACTGCTTTTTGTGGTTTCAAAGATAAACGCAAGTTTCGAGAGCGTTATTTAAATCCACTTATTGGTGAATACATACAAATGACAATTCCAAATAAACCTACAAGCCGTTTCCAGAAATACAAATCTGTTCAATAATTTTTTTCACCAAATAGTTGAAAGAAAAAAGCCGAGGGCCCGTCGCGGGTGCCTCGGCTTGTTTTCCACTATTCACTATTAAATCACAGTATCTTATTATCTGATGACAATCTTGCGGGAGCCGGCTATGTAGAGACCGGGAGCCAGCGAGCGTATCTGCTCGGCGGTGGCGCCTTGCAGCACACGCACACCGGTGGTGGTGTACACATCAACCGGAGCGTCGGCGTCGACGGTGACATCGGCGATGCCGTTGGGGTCAACGACGGTGACTGCCACAGTGGCGGTGCTGCAGCGACCGCCGAAGTCGGCTGTCACGCTCAGTGTGGCAGTGCCCTCGGCAATGCCTTGAATACCGCCCTCGGCAATAACGGCAACTGCCTCGTTGTCAATTGCGAGGTCATAGACCACCAGGTGCTTGTTGCCGGCGGCGAGGGTGGTGGCGGCAACAAGGTCAAGAGCCTCAGTGTCGTCAACATTCACGGTGATGGGCGCCAGGCTCACCTCGGGTGCCGAGAAGTGGTTATACACAAATTGCGAGGGGAACCAGTAAGCAGTCTCCAAGGCGATGGTGTTGGCATCGTTGATGACGGGATTGGCGGGGTCGACAAAGTGGAGCCAGTTGTTGGCATAGTGAGTGCCCCAGCCTTGCTCGGTGGCGGCGAGGAGTAACTTGCCGGTAGCAGGGTCAACGCTCACGCCTTCGCCATAGAAAGTCTCTTGGTCGGGCAAGGTGATGAAGGTTTCGTTGAACTCGCGGGTGTCGAAGTTATATGATGCCACCTGGGTGGGGGTCCAGCCCTCTTGACATATAAAATATACAATGTTGGCATCGCGG
>JBJEDD010000214.1:0-7578 GCA_051871715.1 Muribaculaceae bacterium
GGCGGTCTGCGGTGCAAAGATAGTAAAATTTTTTCTTTTAACACATCTTTTCGAGAGTAAATTCTTGGGAAAATGAGCCGGAGTCATTGCTGTATTTTCTTATTTTGCAAGTTTTTGTTGCGTAAACTTTCTTATTTTAGTTAATTTATGTGAATTTATTTTCTTGTTTTAATGATTTTGGGGTGGACGGATGGTGATTCGTTGGAAAAAGTGTAAAGGTTGGTGGATTATTCCCTTGAAAAAGTGTAACGATTGCTTGTTTATTCCCTTGAAAAAATGTAATTTTGCCAGCAAATAACAACTGTTGGTATGCTGAAACGCAAAATAGAATCGCAATTGGTCGAGTGGAAGAACACACCACAACACAAGCCTCTCGTGATAAAAGGTATCAGGCAATGTGGAAAGACGTTTATTGTTCGCAAATTTGCCGCTGATAATTATGAAAGTGTGGTCTATATCAACTTCATATTGGAGCCCAACCGCAAGAGTGCCTTTAGCGGCAACATAGATGTTGATACTATCACTCTCAATTTGTCGGCTCTAATTCCGGGTAGCCGCTTCATATCAGGCAAGACATGTATAATATTTGACGAAATCCAGGAGTGCAAGGAAGCGCGAACAGCCCTAAAGTCATTTTACATAGACGGGCGCTATGATGTTATTGCCACCGGCTCGCTTTTAGGAGTAAGAGGCTACGGTAAGGGTAAAAAGACAGACACGGAGGGCCCGGATTCCATACCTGTAGGATACGAGACGGTCGTTGATATGTATCCGCTTGATTTTGAGGAGTTTCTTTGGGCGAATGGCATAGGAGATAGTGTAATACAATCCATTAGATCGTGTTATCGAGCAGAGACCCCAGTGCCGGATGGAATCCACAAGGTAATGATGGATTTGCTATATCGGTACGTCATAGTGGGAGGCTTGCCGGAGGTAGTCAATTGCTTCTTGGAAACGCGCAATGTCGAGCTAATATACCGCAAACAAAGGACTCTATTGTCGGAGTATGAGGAGGATATGGTCAAGTATGCCGAAGACACAGATAAGCCTCGTATTCGAGAGTGCTTTGAATCCATCCCTCGACAATTGGCTCGTGAGAACAAAAAATTTCAATATTCCATCGTAAGTAAGGGAGCAAGAGCATCTCAATATATGGGTAGCATTCAATGGCTGGAGGATGCCGGTATTGTAAGGCGCTGTTACAACACGCTCACCACCGAATTACCGCTTGAGGGTAATGCAGTAAACGACTGTTTCAAGCTCTATACTACAGATATAGGAATTCTCACGGCGATGCTCGACTATGGTACGCAAGCGGATATACTCCAAGGTAATCTTTTGGCTTACAAAGGCGCTATTTTTGAAAATCTTATGGCTGATTTTCTATGTAAATCAGGTCAAAAACTATATTATTTTCACAAGGATAGCGGTCTTGAAATAGACTTTTTATTAAGGATGAAAGGAGAATGTGTCCTCCTTGAGGTTAAAGCTAAAACAGGAAAGGCAAAGAGCGTATCAACAATTCTAAAAAATAAGGCTGTATATCACGTCAATAGAGCAATAAAAATCGGGCAGTATAATGTAGGACGTGACGGAGATGTCCTTACAATTCCGCTCTATATGGGCTTTCTCGTCAGGGATTCTATCTCTGATACCATAATTCCCAAGATAGATCTTTCGGCTCTGGAAGGGGAGAAAGGTTAAGTGAGGATAAAAATGCTTAAGGATTTGTTATTTGTGGTAGGATGTCGAGATAATGTTATAAATTTGTGGCATCAAATCAAAATAACAACTTTATGAAGCACATTTCTCATATTGCTGCAGTAGGTATTGCGGCTGTGGCATTAACCTCGTGTGGCGAGGACGATCCTATTGTTATGACATGGAAATTCTCTGATTATGACCAGGAAGCAGTGTCGGCAGTGTATACACCCGAGTTTGTCAATCAAGTGTCGGTGGTTGCTACTCCCGAGCATGAAGGTGGCATCACGCTTGAATGTACCAACTATGGTAAAGTAATTATAAATGATGTAGATGCACAAGGGGTGTATACCAACCGCGAGGCAGGGTTTAGTGTCACGAAGGCAGGAAGCAACTCGCTACGCATAGAGTTTGAGCCGATAGACGCTCCCGAGGGTGGTGTATATGGTACTATCACCGTAGATGGTCGTCAAGGCAAGGATTTGTACTATACGGTGATCTCGGTGAGCCGTTTGCCCAAATAGTGATAGAGTTAGTAGGGGATGATGAGGTCGAGGTGGCGGTGCCAGTCGCGGTCGATGCTACTATAGTATAGGTAGTCGGTGCCGTCGACGTTAACGAGCGACGAGCGATAGATGCTGCGGAAGGTGATGCTCTGCGGGCTCTTGCCGCGAGCCATCAGCAATTGAGGTGTGGTGGCGGTGGCGTTGTCAAGATTGAGTTCGAGTTGATATAGGTCGGCAGTGTTGTTGTTGCCACCGTTGCCGTAGCAACAGGCGACGACAGTGGCTCGAGAGTCGTCGCGCATGATGAAATCCTGATGCCACACATTCAATCCGTCGTAGTTGCAGTTGACGCGCACCGGCTCGTCCCAAGCGATACCGGGTGCCTCGACAGTGCTGTTACACAGGAACATACGAGAGCCGTCGCTGTAGAGCATGACGTAGTGACCGTTGTGGATAACGATGGCGGGGCTGAGACGATTGTGAACTTGCGAAGGAGGCATCACCTCCTCGGTGTCGGACCAAGTGAAGCCGTCGGTGGATATGCGTCGCACGATGCGGTCGGTCTTGCTTTTTATGTCGTAGACGCGCCACCAGCACTCGAGGGAGCCATCGGCATCGTTGAATACGAGGTGAGTGTCAGAGTTATAGCCGCCCTTGGGGGCTGTGGCGAGGGGATTTTGCAGACCAACGGGCGCATCCCAGTAGATGCCGTCGTCGGATACTGCGATGCAAGGATTTTCGCAGTCGGTTTTACCCTCGGGGTATGGGGTGTAAGCCATCCAGAAGTTGTAGCCGCACCAGCCCTCGGGGAAATACAGCACTTTGGGATGGATATTTTGGGAGTTTCCCAGATAGTTCACCAAATGAATAGACGAGGCGGCTGCAATACGCAACTCCAACTGAGCGGCGTCCTCGCCACAAGCGAGGACAGCCGTGCTCAGTGAAGCAGCTATTATGATTGCGCCGATGCGAGTTTTCATACGTGGTTAGCGGATGATAACCTTGCGGGCATGCGCGCCGCGGCGCTCGATGTAGATACCGGGAGTGGGGTCAGATACTTCAATGCCTTGGAGGTTGAAGTAGGTGGCGGGACCTTCGTATCCATCGACGATGATGTCGTTGACGCCGGAGCCTTTCTTGGTCGAGAGGTCATCGATGTAGAAGGCGCCCTTGGTGCACATGGGGCTATCGAATTGGTCGATCTTGAAGCCCGAGAGGAGGTAGGTGTATGAGGGGTCGAGGTCGGCGAGCGACACGGTGAAGTGACGCCAACCCACAAAGTCGAGGTCGCAGACCTTGAGCCACTTGACGTCGGTGCCGGTTGTAACGCCGATGTAGAGGGGGTGGTGGTTGAAGTCGCCGCATACGTACATGCCGATCTGGTCGCTTGCGTCGAGCACCAGCGGCTCATCACCGGTGTATTGCCAGGTAGCGCATCCACCGCGGTCCTCCTTGAAGGTATAACCGAAGCGAGCGGAATAGGTGCCGAAGAGTTTGGTGGAGGAGTTGCGGGTGATGGTAGCCTTGCCGGTGAGTCCGGTGCAGAAGTCGGTCCACATAGCGAAGGGTAGGTCGCTCTCGAAGCCGTTGAATACGACCATCGGTTCGACATCAGCGGTGATGTCGGTAGTTTTGAATTTCAGCACCATAGACGAACCCATGGGGAGATTTTCGGTGTCGCGGAGGTCGGCATCGAGGGTGAGGGTGTAGGTCTCGCCGACAGTGAAGTCGGTTGAGGGAGCGAGTAGCATATTGCCGTATGTTTGACCGAGAGTGTTGAACTTGCAGCGAGTCTTGACCAACTGCACGGTATTGCCCTTGGAGTCGACGAGGTGAATATTGTCGAGGATGTCGGTGGCATCGAGGCGGTTGTCAAATCGGATTTCGACTTGAGGCGAGGCGTAGTGGATTTCGCTGCCGTCGGGCGGGAAGAAATCGAGCACCTCGAGGCGGTTGCGTCCACGAGTGCTGAACTCAAAGGTGACGGGAGCCGCCAGGGAGGGAGTGGCATATACGGGGTCGGGGTGGCGAGCCTCGGTGGAGATAGTCACTGTGTAGTGGGTGTCGCGTTCCAATGACGAGTTGGCACGGAATACGGCGTGGTGGTTGTTGTTGCTGAAGGTGAAGAAGCCCTCGACAGTCGGGGTAATAGAGAAAGCGCGTTCAAACGACTCGGTGTCGATGTCGGCATTGAAGTCAAACTCGATGGTGGAGGCGCAGGACACCAATTCGTCGGCAGCAACGTTGGGGGTGTAATTGGTGATTTCGAGGGGATATTCACGACGCATCGACAGAGGTAAGTCGTTGTAAGTAACCTCGTTGGCGGTCACGGTGATGGTTGCTTCCTTGTCGTAGTACTCGGGGTGCGAGGTGCGCAAGGTGTAGGTGCCGGGCGCGACGTTGCGGAATACGAATACACCATTGTATATATTATCGGTGGTGCGAGTTTGGACGACCTTGCCCTCGGCATCAAGCAAGTCGATATGGCAGCCGTTGACCGGGGCGAGTTTGTCGCGACCGTGGCAAGTAAAGCTTACGGGCATATCCTTCTCGCGGAGGTTGTGGTCGTCATAGACGATGCCGGCGACATTGCCGGTGACGAAACGGTCCTCGGTGTCGAAGAATTCCATGATGGACTTGACGAAGTGCCAAGCCTCGAGCCACCAATAGTCGTCGTTCATAAGGCGATAAGCCTCGGGGCGATGCTCGTGCATGCCACCCTCGCTGAGGAGTCCGATGACGTAGAGGTTGCGGAGGACACCCAAGCCGCCCGACCACATATTTTGGTAGAAAGTGAGGTCGCCGGCAATCTGGACATTGCGTGTCCAGATAGGTAACTCATTTGAATATAGGTTGTTGCCAAGGATTTGGCTGAGGGTGACGTTCTCGGGATAACGAGGCGTGCCGATGGTGTTCTCGCGATAAAGCATCAAGGGGTAGTTGACAGCCTCACCGGCATTGGAGTGGATAGAGAAGAAGAGGTCGGCACCAAATTCGTTAGCCTCGGCAGAGATGCCCGAGAGGGAGCGGTCGTCGTCCTCGGTGTTCTTGATGCGGGAGAGCATCGGGGTAGCACCTAAGGAGTCGAGGATGTGGTACATGTGCAAGCCCTTGTAGAGGTTGCTCTTTGACTCCCAATAGCCCAGGGTGTCGTTAGCGACGAAGGGGTAAAGATGGATAGGGCGGTCGTTGGAGGTGTAACCGCCGTGTCCGGGGTTGATGTAAATCTTGAGGTCGCTCATACGCTTGGCGTAGGCTCCGGAGCAGCCGAGGATTAGGGCTGAGATAGCAAGAATAAACAGACGTTTCATAGAGCCGAGCATTATTGAGCGTTAATATTGAGGGTGAACATATTTCCGTCGAGGTCGGAGAAAACCACGATGCCGTTGGCGGCAGCGGTAGCCTCGGATACGAGGAAAGAGTCGTTGGTGAGGTCAGTGACGATGCCGGTGGCGGTGTTGACCATGACGAGTTTGGAGTCGAGGATTACATAACCGTCATCGTGTGAAACCACAGCGATGATAGTGTTGTTGCCAGCCCAGGTGATATAGTCGCCCTTGGGGAGAAGTTGGCGCAAGCCGGAGCCGTCGGGATTGGAGACGAATACGCCCTTGAAAGGCTCGCAGAAAGCGAGTGAGGAGCCGTCGGGCGAGAGCGAAGCCCACAGGTAGGTGTGAGCGTCAGCCACAGGGCTTATCAAGGAGTGCGAACCATTGATGCAAACGTCAATCTTGGAGAACTTGGACACAGCGAACGATGGTGCGCCGGAGAGGGCAACCGGGGTGGCGGTGTCGCGCGAGGGCTCGGCGATGCGAGCGGATTGGCGCGAGCGTAGGTCGTAGCTACGCACATCACGATAGAGGAGCCCATCGATGGTGGAGGCGGTGCGGTAGATGACTTGCGAGCCGTCGATGGTGAAGACGGGGCGGAAGCCGGCGGAGGCACCATCGTCAATGACGGAGACTTGCCCGGAGGTCATATTTAAGGCTTTGAGCCCGGTGTGGTCGACAGTGGAGTATAGCAAGGTGTTGCCATCGGGCGAGAGTACGGGATGGTGGGCACCGACCTCCACATTTATTCGTTGAGGCTCGATGGCATAGGCGGAGGTTGCTAACAGCGCCAGTGTGCCGAGCAGTAAGTGTTTAAAATTCATAAATGTTGTTTTATAGATTATTAGCGAACGATGAGGATAGCCGAGCAACGACCGGCATCGGTGAGAGCGGTGACTACGTAAGTGCCGGCAGAGGGAGCGGTGATGACTGCGGCATCGGTGCGAGCCACGTTTTCGGTGCTGACGAGGGCGCCCGAGATGCTGTAAATGGTTACGGCGCTGATACCGGGAGCCTTGACAGAGATGCTCTGACCGGCAGAGGCGGGATTAGCCGAGAGGGCGAGGCGAGCCGGAGCGGTGGTGTCGATGGAGATGTCTTCAACACCGTCGAAGTGCTTGTAGTAGCCGAATACACCGGGGAAGTTGAAGGTCTGAGCACCGGTGTTTTCGCTACGAGTCTCGAAGGTGAAGCGAAGGCGGCGCAACTTGATGGGGAAAACTGCTATATCGTTGAGGTCGACGTTATTACCGATTTCCAGGTCGAGGTGGTGGTCGGTGTCGGCGGCATAGGACTGAGCAGGTTCGAGTTTGTAGTTGAATGCGCGAGTCTCGTTGGCGGGGAGAATGTCGACGGTCACAGTAGCGATGGGAACAGAGGAGTTAAAGTCGGCATAGAAGCAGTCGGGAAGCGAGTAGAAGAAAAGGTCATTCTGGCTGATGTCGAGGTATCCGGCGGTTTTGGTGCCAAAGGAGTATGTGATGAGCCCGTTTTCGTCGATGGCAACATCCTTCATGCCGCTGGCGCCCTTGACAGTCCATGAGGAAGGCTCGGCAGCGAGCATGAGTTGAGCATTGGCAATTTCGACGGTGACGGTAGCCTCGGTGGCGAACTCGCCGATGGTGCCGTGGATTGTTGTGGTGCCATTCTTCAAGCCGCGGAGGATGCCGTTGGCGTCAATAGAAGCAATGGTGGGGTCGTCGACCGACCATTCGAGACAAGCGGGGTCGTAGATATAGTTTTTGTTGTCGGTAATAGCCTCAACTTCAATAGGATACTCGCGCGAGGCGTCGATGAGGATGGACGGGCAACGCATAGCGACTGCAGCGCCGACGATAGCGATTTCCTTGGTGACGGAGATGTCGCCACAGTGGGCTGTGATGGTGCCGACAGCGGCTGAGGAGGCAGCGGTGAAGATGTTGCCCTCGCAAGTACCGACGTTCTCAGAGCAGGTGTATGTGACATCCTTGAAGTCATAGTCAATGACGGAGCCGTACTTGTTGTAAGCGATAACAGTGGGCGAGCCACTGGCATAGATGGGT
>JBJEDD010000215.1:0-1968 GCA_051871715.1 Muribaculaceae bacterium
CGCCTAAGCGTCTTTTTAAAGTCGAGAGCCAAGCTAAATAGCTATAAATATTAATTAAAATTGCGTTTTACTTGCTTTGAATGAAAATATTGAGTAAATTTGGGGCGTGAAAGCCCTCGATTGGTGGCTTTCGGTACTTAAATTTAATGAATAATGGAAATGCGTGACCCTGCTTTGGCTGCTAAAGAAGCCGAAGAACAAACCCTCTCAAACGTGCCCGCGGAAGTCGCGGACGCTGAAGTAACAGTAGTAGAAGACCTCGCCGAACCCGTCGCCGAGGTAGAAGAAGTCGACGAAGAAGCCACTGTGGTACTCACCCCCGAGGCGCTTATCGATGCCGCTCGGGCTTTGTTGGCTCGCGATGCCGCCGATATTAGCGCCGACGACATTCGTCGCCTGCGCCAGCAGATCAACGCATTGCGCCATACAGCCGACGATGCCGAGGAGACTCCCGAGGCTGAGGAACCGGATGAAATCTCAACCCTCTTCAACCAAATCCGCGAGAAGAAGGCGGCTTATACTGCCGAAGTCGAGGCTCAGCGCCTCGCCAACCTCGAGCGCAAGAAGGCTATCGTCGCCGAAATCATCGCCCTCGCCGAGGATACCGACAACGTCAACCGCACATTCCCTCGCTACCGCGAGTTGCAAGAAGAATTCAATGCCATCGGTGAGGTGCCTCCTACCGAGGATACCGCCCTGTGGAAGAGTTTCCAAGATGCCCGCGAGCGTTACAGCGACAACCTCAAGATTAACAAGGAATTGCGCGACTACGACTTCAAGAAAAACCTCGATAGCAAGCAGTTGCTCCTTGACGAGGCTGAGAGCCTCATCACCGAGGACGATGTCATCACCGCTTATCGTCGCCTCCAGGAACTCCACAACAAGTGGCGCCGTATCGGTCCCGTTGCCAAGGAATTCCGCGAGGAAATTTGGGATAAGTTCAAGGCTGCCTCTGCCGAGATTAACAAGCGCTATCAGGCTCACTTCGAGGCTCGCAAGGCTCGCGAGGCTGAGAACGAAGCCGGCAAGACAGAACTTTGCGCAGCCATGGAGACTATCGACCTCGAGGCACTCAAATCGTTTGTCGCTTGGGACGAAGCCACCAAGAAGGTGATGGAACTCCAAGCCAAGTGGCGCACTTTCGGCTTCGCATCCAAGAAGATGAACAAGGCGCTCTTTGCTCGCTTCCGCGAACTTTGTGACAAGTTCTTCGCTGCCAAGGCTGAGTACTTCCAGTCGACTCGCGAAGAATTGTCCAATAACCTCGCTCGCAAGACAGCTCTCGCCGAGCGTGCCGAGGCGCTCAAGGAAAGCACCGACTGGAAGGCTACCACCGACGAGCTCGTGGCTATGCAGCAGGAATGGAAGACCATCGGCGCAGTTGCCAAGAAGTACAGCGATGCCGTGTGGAAACGCTTCCGCGAGGCTTGCGACTACTTCTTCGAGCAAAAGAAGAAAGCTACCTCGGGCACTCGCCGTGTCGAGAATGACAACCTCAAGATAAAGCGCGAAATCATCGCCGAGTTGGAGAAAATCACCGCCGAAACCCCGCGCGAGGAGGCTCTCACCACCATGCATGAGTTGCAAGAGCGCTGGCGCGACACCGGTCATGTGCCTTTCCGCGAGAAGGATAAACTCCAAGACGCCTACCGCGCTGCCCTCGACCGCATCCGCGAGGAACTCAACCTGCGCCGCCGCAGCGAGCGCCGCGAACGCTTCAACGAGGCTGTCACCGCGATCGAGGGTGACGATGCCAAGTTACTGCGCGAGCGCGAGCGACTCTTCCGTGCTCTCGAGACTCGCCGCGCCGAGTTGCGCACCTTTGAGAACAACCTCGGCTTCCTCTCCTCGTCGAGCAAGAGCGGCAACTCCATGCTCCGCGAATTTGAGCAAAAAGCCGAGCGCCTGCGCCAAGATATCGCCGAACTTGAGGAAAAAATCAAGTTGGTGACCTCCAAACTTTGATTT
>JBJEDD010000216.1:0-1962 GCA_051871715.1 Muribaculaceae bacterium
CATGTGACATATAAAGAAAGGATGTACCAAATAACTTAATTTTGATACACCCTCGCACAAGCATCGCCCGCACAAGCATCGCCCGCACAATCGTCGCCCGCACAATCGTCGCCCGCACAATCGTCGCCCGCACAAACGAATCAAATAAAAACGGCAAATATCGGATGTATTACACCGCCACGTCATGGCGAACCGCGAGCTGACAATCATTATAATTCGAGACTTGCTGTGATTATTCGCTCATTTAAGGCTGCTTGCTCAATTGAAATCAATCGTCAGATGAGGAAATTACCTTTGTCATCGCGGGCGCAAAATATTGCGCCCCTACCGCATGGTATATGGCAACGTAATTATCACGAACATATAATACGCGATCAACGAGCGTTTGAAAATATTATGAATTATATCGATACTAATATCGAGAAGTGGAACCAAGACTGTTTTTTTTAAGAATTAAACAATAACTACAATCATGGAACTGAATGATTTATGCAATAAATACCCCATTTGAACGTTCACTAAGTGAACACGACTGAGTGTTCAATTAGGAATTAGGAGATAGGAATGAGTCGGTTATATATTGTAACCACTGAATCTTTCCTCAAAACAACATTTTTATGAAAACAATTCAGTACGAAAATCGACAGGACCATCATAGCAAGAGCCCGTCAGTTGTTCGGAAAATCCGAGCAACTGCACCAATTTCTCATTCCTCATTCAAACGCCATTCCTATCTCCTAATTCCTAATTCCTCATTGATCACTCATTTCTATCTCCTCATTCCTATCTCCTCATTGATCACTCATTCCTATCTCCTAATTCCTAATTAAAAATTTTTTTATGAAAGAAAAAAATTTTTTCCTCAATCGAAGCACCGTACGCTGCTACAGCGAGCGTCCCATTGATGAGAGCCTCTTGCTCGAGATGATCGAGGCTGCCGCTCATGCCCCGAACACCGGCAATATGCAGTGGTACAGTGTCGTAGTAACTCGCGATGCCGAGCAAAAGAAGCGCCTCGCCCCGGCGCATTTCAATCAGCCCTCTGTGACCGGCGCTTCGGCAGTGCTTACCTTTTGTGCCGACCTCAACCGCTTCGAGCAATGGTGCCGCATCAACCGTGCCACGCCCGGATTTAACAATTTCCAATCCTTTGTGGCTGCGCTGATCGACACCTCGATTTTTGCCCAGCAATTCTGCACGATTGCCGAGATGAATGGCATGGGCACTTGCTACCTGGGCACCACTGCCTACAATGCGCCGCAAATTGCCGAGGTGCTCAAGCTTCCGACTCGCGTGGTGCCCGTCATCACCGTCACTGTCGGCTATCCCGCCGCCAAGGGTGGGGCGACTTGGCGACTCCCCATCGACTGCATCATGCACAGCGAGGTATACTCGGCGAAGTCAGATGCCGAAATCGACGCTGCCTATAAGTCGCTCGAGGACGATCCGGCTTCGCATAAGTTCATCGCCGAGAACAACAAGGAGACCTTTGCTCAAGTATTTACCGACGTGAGATATCCGCGCGAGTCCGCCGAGTATTTCTCCAAGGTTTATCTCGACTTTATCCAAGCAAACGGTTTCACCATGCCCGAGGAATGAGGATTAAGCGATGGCATATTATCACCGGCTTTATCATAGCGCTCGCGCTGTGCAACTTCCTTATTTTCCTTTTTACACCCCTGTCGGGCGATGATTTTGCTTATAAAAGCACTTTCTTTGGTCCTTGTTTGTACTCTGATTCACTGCTCGACTTTCCGCGATGGGTCGCCAGGCACTGGGTGTACAACAATGGTCGTATTTTCAATTTGTTTCTGCCCCTGTTGCTCGGCATTAACAAGTTTTTAATTTCGGCTCTCGGCGCAATGTTTATCTATATCTTTTATAATCAGGCAATTAGGACTTGCGGGCTATGTCTCAACCTATCGCGAGCACTCCTGCTGATAGCAACTTTAACATTTGTTT
>JBJEDD010000217.1:0-1961 GCA_051871715.1 Muribaculaceae bacterium
ACCCTCACCGCAGGATGGCGGCGCGGATGGTGGAGGCGATGTAGCGGAGGTCGTCGTCGGTGACCATGGGTCCGGAGGGGAGGCAGATGCCGGTGCGGAAGAGGGCTTCGCTGACGCCGTTGGTGTAGGCGGGGTTGGTGGCGTAGACGGGTTGGCAGTGCATGGGCTTCCACAGTGGGCGGCTCTCGATGCCGGCGGCGTCAAGGGCGAGGCGGAGTGCCTCGACGTTGGGGTTGGGTTCGATGGCTGTGTGTGACGATGATGAAGCGTGTGTGACTCCGGCGGCACCGCCCACGGCTCCGCTGATGATGGTGGCGTAGGCTCGGTCTTGGTTGACTATGCGCACCTCGGGGTCGAGTGTGGCGGTGCAGAGCCAGAAGTTGGAGTCGTACTCGGCGGAGGGCGCAGTGTGGAGGGTGATGCCGGGGATGTCGGCGAGTAGGGTGGCGTACATGCTCTGCACATGGCGGTGGTGGGCGATGTGGTCGTCGGCAATGGTCATTTGTCCGCGACCGATGCCGGCGCAGATGTTGCTCATGCGGTAGTTGTAGCCGATGGCTTCGTGCTGGTAGTAGGGGTAGGACTCGCGAGCTTGGGTTGCATACCACATAATCTTGCGCCAAGATTCTTCGTCGGGGCAGATGAGAGCGCCGCCACCGCTGGTGGTAATCATTTTGTTGCCGTTGAACGACAGCACACCATAGCGACCGAAGGTGCCGAGGACTTGACCATCGAAGCGCGAGCCGAAGCCCTCGGCAGCGTCTTCGACCACGGGGATGTCGTATTTGTTGGCGATGGCGAGGATGTCGTGGATGCGATAGGGCATGCCGTAGAGCGCCACGGGGACGATTGCTTTGGGCTTCTTGCCGGTTACAGCGATACGGTCTTTGATAGCCTCCTCGAGTAGGTTGGGGTCCATATTCCAAGAGTCGGGCTCGGAGTCGACGAATATCGGGGTGGCACCGAGGTAGGTGACGGGGTGGCTCGAGGCGCAGAAAGTGAATGACTGGACGATGACCTCGTCGCCGGGACCTACGCCGCAAGCCAGCAGGGCGAGGTGGACGGCAGCGGTGCCGGCAGAGAGAGCCACCACCTTGTGGCTGAGGGGCTCGGCATCGGGGCGGTGGTTGACAAAAGCCTCAAGGTCAGCCTCAAAGCCGTTTACATTGGGTCCGAGGGGCACCACCCAATTGGTATCGAAGGCCTCCTTGACAAATTTCTGCTCAGCGCCCGACTCACTCATATGTGCCAGGCACAGCAATATACGTTTCTTTTCCATAAAAATTACGGGTTAAATGGTTTCGCCTGCATATTGCATATGGCGTCCCAACACGGTGCAAAAAATCATTTGAATGTCCTTAACAAAAGAGTAATGATTTAAATAGTAGAGATTGATGCGCACCTTATCGGGAAAAATTACTTCGTCATTATACTGTTGAGGATTGGGCACTGATGCCAGCAGTTCCTCCTCATCGCGATATTTGAGCGAGGCGGGACCTGTAATACCGGGGCGCAAGAGCAATACTCGGCGTTGCTCGCCGGAGAGGGCATCGGCATATCCGGGCACATCGGGACGCGGACCCACAAATGACATATCGCCCCATAGGACGTTCCACAACTCGGGAAGCTCGTCGAGCTTGTATCGTCGTAGCTTGGCGCCGAGTGGAGTGATGCGGCTCTCGCCGGCGACCGATACCGATGAGCCGCCATGACCCACGGTCATTGAGCGGAACTTGACCATCACGAACAGTTGTCCGTTTCGCCCGACGCGCTGTTGCTTGAAAAGGACCGGACCGCCCGGCATCTTGATGCGGATAAGCATTGCAACAACGAGCAATACCGGCGACAACACCAACAGCCCAATCAGCGCCATCACGCGGTCAAATAACCACTTGAGAATCATCGCTTGGTGAATGGTAAACGGAGAATAGCAACGAGACTACCCCAGCCGTAGGATAAGT
>JBJEDD010000218.1:0-1961 GCA_051871715.1 Muribaculaceae bacterium
TAGCGCTCTCGCTACCGTAGAAGGTGTACTTCGAAGCGGCGGGAGTTACAGCCTCAGGAGCGGCATTGGGCAGGGTGTACACGCGGTAGCCGCCCTCGCGCAGGTAAGCGTGGAGGTTGCCGGCGGCGTCGAAGCGCATGTGAGCCCATGAGTTGGTGTCAACCTCGAATGTGTACTTGAGGGTGAGCACGGGCTGGTTCTCTTCCCATGCTACGTCAAAGATAGCGATGCTATTGGTGAAGCCTACAGCGAGGGTCGAGCCATCGACAGTGATAGCGATAGCAGCGTTGCTGCCGGCGGTGATGCTCTCGCATACACCTTCGTCGGCTGAGGTGAGTACGCAGTCGGGAGCGGTGAGCACGTCGGCGATGTAAGCGAAGTAGGGGGTACCTACTTGGTTGTTGCCGGCGCCACGTACTTGAGCGCACCATACACCGTCGCCGTAGGTGAGCACGTCGACGTTGGTGTTAGCCAACAAGCTACCGAAACCGAAGGATACGGGAGCAGTGTTGATTTCCCAGCCCGAGCCGAGGTAGTAGCGCACGAGGGTGTTCTCGGTAGCGCCGCTACCGTTGGAGCCTTCGTGGTCTTCGCTGAAGGAGATTACATAGGTGTCGTCGCCTTCGCCGATGAAGTCAAAGCCGGAGTTGCCACCACCGAGTTTAACGCCTTCGTAGGTGAAGCAACCTGTGCCGTCCTTGGTACCTGCAAAGAGGGTGAATGGCTCTGTAGCAACATCCAACGGGTTGACAGCCACGATACCGTAGCCGGCGTCGCCCCATGTGGAGAATACTGCCATACCCTTGTGTTCATTACCGCGGAAGGGGTTGGATTGGTTGGTGGTAACACCGCCAAACATTTCGTGGTTGACAAATACGCGGTCGGCAACCTTAGCGCCAGTGGGATCGTAAATGTCGACACCGGCATTCTTGCCATGACCTACGGTCACGTAACCGAATGACTCGGCTTCGGGGTCAGTGATGACGATAGCGCCACCACGAACGGTGAGACCGCTGGCGTCAGCGCTGTATACGCCTGCCTGGGCGATGGGTGCCGAGGTGACGTTCACGCTCCATGTGTAGTTAGCCTCTTGGTTGAGTTCGCTCTTCTTGATGACGTAGGTCTGCTCGCCGGCTGCAAGTGCGCCCATCGGGTAGGTGATTACGTCTTCGGCGTTCTCGGTGTTGGTGAGGACGATATTGACGTCGGTAGCGTCGCCGGTGAGCTTGAAGGTGATATCATATGTCTCATCGTTTTCTGCGGCTACTACGTCGTAGGCAAATTCGTTGCGACCCTGCGGTTGCTTAACGTTCTGAGTGGTGAGCTTGGTGAGTTTGCCGTTGCGCAACAGGTAGAGGTTGATCCAGCCACCTACGGGTTCGAGGCTGTATTCGTCGCGAGTAACGACGGTCTCGCCGGTGGCTGCGGTGTATGCGGCTTCTACATCGGTGAGTTCTGCGGGAACGGTCAACTCGGTCTCAACGGCACCATTGAGGTTGTCGCTGATGTTGACCAAACGAACGCCGCGGTTGACGCCCTCGGCATTGTCGGGCATTACCAAGAAGGCGGCACCGGCATAGCGGAACATACCGGCGTTGCCATCGGCTACCGACAGCACTTCGTTGCCGCTGGCAATAGGCTCGCGGTCGAATGCTTCGCCGAATGTCCATGAGCGAACACCCTTGGTGGAGTCGATCATGATAACCTGGTCGTCGGCGAGGGGCGATGTGAAGATGTTAACATCGGCAGCGGTCTCCGAGAACTTGGTTGTGTTAGCGCTTGAGCGGTAGTCGGTCTCGCCTTGCTTCTCGCCATCCATCACTGAGATGAATGTGGCGCGTACAGTGCGAGCGGCGCTGACAGTAGGCATGGGCACTACGATATTACCCTCTTGGGTGGTGCCACTGTAAACGAAGCGCGAAGGATATGCACGATACCACAAGCCGGATGCTTGGGTGGTC
>JBJEDD010000219.1:0-1960 GCA_051871715.1 Muribaculaceae bacterium
CTTATCTGTGATGATATGCGCTTGTCAGCGCTCGCCGTCTGAGATACCCGAAGACCCTCGGGTCACGGCAGATACAACAACTATACAATCCTCCTCTCCCACTGACAGCAATGCTCCTGCCGGACTTCTTCCATTCCACGAACAAAATTAACCAATATCCAAATTATTATGAAAAAAGCATTTACATCTTTGTTTTCACTTATGGCTATAGCCTCTTTTGTGGCTTCTGCCGAGTCATTCCCCGGTACCGAGAGCCTTATTACCGAGCAACCTACAGGTGAGTGCACATGGTATTCACGCGACTGCGTCAAATATATGCATCTTTTGGGACCGCTCGAATTTGGCGGCGAGTTGTCAATGCCCTCTCCTTTAGTCTCCACCGAGGATAATTCTATTTATTTCGGCAACCTCATCAGCGATATTGACGGTTGTGGTTGGATTAAAGGTGCTCTTAGTGATGATGGCAAGTCGATATCGATATCATTCCCTCAAACTATATTCTACGAAGATTGGGGCAAAGAGCAGTATTTCTACTATGCCGCATTACTTAATATGAATGACGACCAAACAGACTTTGTCATCGCTGACAACCAAACCCTCACACTCATTATTGACGAGCAAGGCAACATTGTTGAGAGCAATCCCGATATTATGATTGGTATGTGCTATCTCTATGACCCAAGCATCGATGACCAAAAAAGTGGTACTGAAGGCGATGGATGCGTCCTAAAGTGGTTTGGCATTGGCTACAATGCAATTGAATGGCACAAACTTGCTTCTGACATCGCATCCATGCCCGCAGATGCCTCGGTTGAGCAATTCGCCCTCTCGTACTCGGGCAATGCACGCTTTGTCAACGTGGGCGTCAAAGACAACAATGTCTACATCCAAGGCTTGCTCGAAGACTCCGATGCATGCGCCGTAGGTACGATCTCTGAGGACGGCTCCGAAGTAATCTTCCAATCCGCTCAATTTATGGGAATTAGCGACGATATGCTCTACTTCACTTACTTCGTCGCCGCCGCTCCCGAGGACATCACCGACCCCGAGACAATGACCATTTATCACACAATCGCTCCGGCGGAGCAATTCCGCGCATCTTTCGACAACGACACGCATCGCATAGCCTTCATTGATGCCGAAACCGGATTTGCAATCTCCACCGGCGCTGAAAATGTAGGCGGTGGTACTCTGTTCCTTGAACCGACTATGTTCCCTCAAGCCGACTTTGTCTTTGACACCCCTGCCGACCCGGTATTTAACGCCTACACCCCCTATGACGAAACCGCCGGCTTCGGAACTATCAATTTCGACCTACCATTCTGGAACAATGATGGACTCCTCATCGATCGCAACAACATCTACTATAATGTATACTTCGATGACCAAGTAGCCACCTTCTCGCCCGATTTATATTGGGACTTGACTGCCGATATGACCGACATACCTTATAACTACACCGACTATTACGACTTCTTTGCCGTAGGTGTCAACCATGCCATTTATCTCTACCAAGGCGGATACTCCAATATCGGAGTACAAGCGATTGTGCGATCAGGCGATACCGAATTGCGCGGTCCCATCGTTTATTACGGCAACCAAGGCATTCACAACATCACGACCGATGCCGATATCATATCTGTAGAATATTATAATCTCAATGGTTCAAAAGTAAACAACCCGACAAGTGGAATATACATCAAATGCACACATATGTCAGATGGTACTGTGAAACGTGAAAAGTCTGTTATGAGATAAAAGGAGGGCAATAAAATACACACCGAGAGCCACGCACCAACCCGTGGCTCTCACTTTTTGACACCCATCCACCGCCAACAACAAAATCAAGCAAAACCACACTACCAACACAACACACTGTTTACCAGCATATTATAAGAACGTTAAGGAGCACAAAGAGATAGGAATGAGGAATTTGCTCTCGACCCTCGACTCCCGACTC
>JBJEDD010000220.1:0-7424 GCA_051871715.1 Muribaculaceae bacterium
ATATTTTACAATATATTAACATAAGAGGGCATATCGAATTTTGATACACCCTCATTTCGCCTTTTTTCGCCACCCATAAATCATCAAAAATCCACCCCAACATATAATTTCTCCAAACAATAATCCGTATATTTGCACAAAATTACATTGTCCCAACAACCATCTCACTACGAACATAATAATGAACTAAAACACTGTACAAATATGGCAAAAATAAAGGTTCAAGACACTGAGGTTACTGTTGTGTCTTTTAATGAGCAAGACTATATCTGTCTTACCGATATGGCAAACGCTAAAGAAAGCGAAAGTCGTGCAGCAGATATTATCAAGAATTGGCTTCGTAACAGATATACTATCGAGTTTCTGGGCACATGGGAAATGATATATAACCCCAATTTTAAAGTGGTCGAATTTGACCACTTTAGGATGCAAGCAGGTTTACCCAATTTCGTACTTAGCGTTTCTGAATGGATTGAGAAGACCGGAGCCATAGGAATAATCGTTAAAAAAGGAAAATATGGCGGCACATATGCCTTTAGAGATATAGCGTTTGAATTTGGTTCTGCTATAAGCGTAAACTTCAAGCTATACCTTATCAGGGAATTCCAACGCCTTAAAGAAGAAGAGCAAAAGATAATTGGATGGTCTGCAAAGAGAGAACTGTCAAAGATTAATTACCGAATACACACTGATGCCATAAAGCGCAATATTATACCCGAAGAGATAACGCAACAGCAGTCTAATATCATATATGCAAATGAGGCTGACGTGCTCAATGTGGCATTGTTTGGTATGACTGCCAAGCAATGGCGAGAGGCAAATACTGACAAAAAGGCAATATACGTGACTATGCCTCTATCAATGAGTTGATTTGCCTATCCAATATGGAAAACATCAACGCCGTATTCATTGACCAAGGATTACCACAAAGAGAGCGTCTTGTTAAGCTCAATCAAATTGCTATTCAACAAATGAAAGTACTTGAAGACAACCAAGGCAGAAAGTTATTGCAATAATCGTTATAGCCATAACATAACAAAAACATATAGTCGCTCAAATGCCCAATCCATTTGAGCGACTATATGTTTAGCGTTAGAAATTCAATGATTTGTAGCGGTTGAGGCGGGCGAGGGCGAGGTTGTAGCGATACTGCAGGTCGAAATACGCCTGCCGCGACTCCATGAAGAGATTTACCTCGGTGATGTAATCGATGACGGTGAGTTCGCCGCCGTCAAACGCCTTATCCAACAATTCGAGATAAGTGTTATCACCGGTGAGGTCGCGGTAGTCGTTGAGCGACTGCTGCAGAGCCACCGCCACATTGTACTGCCCCATAGCCTCAGCCATCGCAGCAGTCAACTCGGCATCGTAGGTGAACACCTCGGCATCAGCCTCGGCACGGGCAACTCGCAGGCGCTGCGAGCGCGAGAACGAGGGCAAGGTGACCGAGAAAGACAAGCCGTTGAAGTGGCTGAAGTCCTCGTAGGAGTGGACGTAACCGATTGAAAACGAGGGCAAGGACTGCATCTTGATGCTCCGCGAAGTGGCTGCGGCGAGCGAGGCTCGCTGCGCGGCGATGGCGCTCTGTATGTAGTCTGAGGGCTCCACCGACGGCAGTGCACACTGCTGCAAGGGGTAGGACTGCCACACCGGGTCGTCGGCATCGGGGATTTCGGCTCCCGAAGCCCGCAACACGGCGATGAGGCTCTGCATCTCGGCTTGCGCGGCGGCTACATTGCGGCGGCTGTCGAGCACGGCAATACGCGACTTCTGCAAGTCGAGGATGGTGGCTTCGCCGTTGTCATACGAGCGGGCGGTGAGGTCGGCAATACGTTGCAGATTGTCGGCTACCGAGCGGCAGAAGTCGAGCCGTGCACGAGCATTCACCACATCGAGGATAGCCAACTTGTAGGACAGCGCCTTATCCATCGCCAGTTGCGCCAGCAGCAAGTCGTTGAGCGAAGCCATCGAGGTAGCCTCGCGCGAGCGAGCGCGGTAGACGCCGGGCCAATCCACTCGCTGGCTGATGCCGACGCTCCAGCGGTTGCTCTCAGCGCCCCACAGATGCTCGGCTTCCACCTCGGGACTTGCCACAATGTTGTCGGCGCGTAGCGCCTCGACAGAAGCATTGCCGGCATACTCGAAGGCATTCAGCGTCCTGTCGGCACGGATTGCCGACATCAATATATCATCAAGGCTGCCGGCTGTGGCAGTCAGCGACAGCGCGGCACATATTGATAGAACTATCGTTCTCATACTTGTTCCTTTCTATTAATCAGGCGATAAACCGCCGGGATTACAAAAACATTGAGGATTGTCGAGGTCACCAAACCGCCGAGGATAACCACGGCGAGGGGCGATTGGATTTCGTTGCCGGTGCGGTCGCCGGTGAGCGCAAGGGGCAGCAATGCCAGCGCCGATGTCAGCGCGGTCATCACTATGGGCAACAAACGCTCCGACGAGCCTTGGTCGATGCGCTCGTTCAAGCCCACACCCTCGGCGGCAAGGGCATTGTAGCGGCTCATCAGCAGCATACCATTGCGCGTGGTGATGCCCAGGAGCGAGATGAAGCCGATAATAGCCGGGATGTTGAGTTCGCCGCCGGTGAACACCAAGATGAGCACCGCACCAATCATTGCCAAAGGGATATTGAGCAAAATGACCAGCGACTCAGCCCAATTCTTGAACTGTCCGTAGAGGAGCATTAGCACCACCAACAGGGCGCACAGCGAGGTGAGCGCCAAGGTGCGCGACGCGGCTTGCTCGCTCTCAAATTGACCGCCATAGGTGATGTAATAGTTTGCCGGCAGGGCAATTGAGGCATCGACACGCTCGCGGATATCATCAACGACGCCGCGCAGGTCGCGGTCGGCTACATTAGCCGAGATGACGATGCGCCGCTTGACATCCTCGCGATTGACCACATTGGGACCCGACTTGGAGATGATTTCGGCAACTGCTGACAGGGGCACCTTGCCCTCGGGGGTATCCACCATGATATCGCCTAAAGAGGCGAGCGACGAGCGGGCTTCCTCGTTGGCAATCAACACTATATCGTAGGGCAAACCATGCTCGTACACTTGCGAGACCTTGGCACCTGAAATAGTCGTTGAGAGGGTCTCGGCAAAGGCGTTCATCGTGATGCCATAGCGAGCCAATATCTCACGACGCGGACGTATGATTACCTCGGGGCGGTCGACTTGCTGCTCAATGGCTATATCCACCAAACCGGGCACGTCACTCACGGCAGCCTTGAGTTGCGTTGCCAAGCGATAGAGGGTAGCCAAGTCGTCGCCGAAAATCTTGATAGCGATAGCCGCCTGGGTGCCCGAGAGCATGGCATCGATGCGGTGCGAGATGGGTTGACCGATTTCGATTACCGTCCCGGGCAATCCGGCGAGGCGCTGTCGCAGGTCGCGCACCATCTCGTTGCGGGTGCGGTCACCGAGGATATAGGGGACATCCAACTCGCTGACATTCGGGCCGAAAGAGTGCTCTGCCAACTCGGCGCGTCCTGTTTTGCGCGACACGCACTGCACCTCGGGCACTTGCATCACGATTTCCTCAGCCATCCGCCCGATTTTGTCGCTCTCCTCGAGCGACACGCCCGGCAAGGTGGAAATATTGACGGTGAGGGAGCCCTCGTTGAACGGTGGCAAGAAGGAGCGCCCAAGGGTAAAGAAACATACCATGGCAGCCACAAAGACGATGCCCACAGCGATGAGAATAGCACGTGTGTGGGTTAAGGTGAAGTGTAACAGGCGCATATACCCGGAGCGCATGGCTCGGGTGAGTCGCGGCTCGGGCTTGCTCTGCGACTTGTTGCTTTGTCGACCGAAGAGGTAAAAACACAACACCGGCGTGAGGGTCAGCGCTACGACTGTCGATGCCAGGATAGCCACGATGAATGCCACGCCCAGGGGTATGAGCAAGCGCCCCTCCATGCCCGAGAGGAAGAACAGGGGCATAAAGCCGGCGATGATGATGAGCGACGAGTTGAAGATAGGCATGCGCACCTCGGCAGAGGCGTCATACACCACTTGCATCACGGCACGGCGCTCGCCCTCGGGCAGTTGGCTGTTGTGCCGCAGGCGCTTGTAGACATTCTCCACATCGACAATGGCATCATCGACCAAGGAGCCAATGGCGATGGCGATGCCACCGAGGCTCATAGTGTTGATGGTGTAGCCCATGAAGTGGAGAATAAGTACGGTGATGATGATCGACATAGGCAGAGCCACCAGCGACACCACGGTGGTGCGGAAATTCATCAAGAAGAAGAACAGCACCAGCACCACAAACAAGGCGCCCTCGAGCAAGGCTCGCTGCAGATTGTCGATAGAATTGGAGATGAAGTCGCTCTGCTTGAAGATGTTGTCGGTGATGACCACATCGGCAGGCAGCGTGGGCTTAATCTCTTGCAGGCGATGCATGATATTGTCGGTGAGGTCGATAGTGCCGACGGCGGGTTGCTTGGTGACGGTGATGAGCACGGCTGGCTTGCCGTTGACCGATGCCAAGCCGAGCAAAGGACGGGCGCCGCCGATAGCCACGTCGGCGACGTCGGCGACAGTCACTATGCCTCGGCTGTCGGAGCGCACCACGGCGGCGCCGATATCGTCGGTCGAGGCTGTATTTATCTCACCCTTAACGAGATACTCGTTGCCATAGTCATAAATGATACCGCCACGGGCATTGTCGTTGATACCCTGCACGGCGGCGGTCAATTCGTCGAGCGACACGTCGAGCGCCTTCATGCGCGCCGGGTCAAAGCGGATTTGAAATTCGCGAGCCTCTCCGCCGTGGACCGACACCTGAGCCACGCCACCCAGGGCGAGCAACTGCGGCGCTATGGTTCGGTCGGCAATGGTGCGCAAGTCGAGCATCGAGGTGCTGTCGGCGCTCAAGCCGATGATGAGCATTTCGCCGAGGATTGACGACTGCGGACCCATCACCGGCTCATTCACGCCGGCAGGCAACTCAACCAAGGCGAGGCGCTCGGCTACGGTCTGGCGAGCGATATAAATGTCTGTGGACCAGTCAAATTCGACATTCACCACCGAGAAACCGGTGGTTGAGGATGAGCGCACACGGCGCACACCTGTAGCGCCATTGACAGCAGTCTCGATGGGGAAGGTAACGATGGTCTCGACCTCCTCGGGAGCCATGCCCGGGGCTTCGGTCATGATGGTCACTGTCGGCGCATTGAGGTCGGGGAAGATGTCCACCTCGGTATTCACCAAGGTGTAGCAGCCGGCGACAACGATGATTGCTGACAGGATGAGCACGCTCAGCCTATTGGCGAGCGACCAATGAATAATCTTATTCAGCATGGCTACAGGCGATTAATGTGAATGACTGTGACCCTCGGGAATGGCACCTGAAGCGCCGGCAAGGCGCACTGTGGTGACACCGCGGTCAACGACCATTTCGCCGGCTTTTAAGCCTGAGAGTATAGCGACATAGGCACCGTCGGAGTCGCCGACTGTCACCGGCACCTTGCGGTAGCAGTCCTCGTCGAGGCGCACGAAGACGCAGTAGTCGCCCTGCTGCTCGTAGATAGCAGACTTGGGCACTACGAGCGCCTCGCCGGCTGTGGGACCACAGAGGTACACCTCGACGGCTTGCCCGGCGACCAGGTTGCCCGACGCCGGGACACTAAAGAATACGGGCACGTAACCTGCTGATGCAGCGGCGCTTGTGTTGTTGAGGCGTCTTCCGCCCAGGGTGCTGAGGGTGTAAGTCTCATCGGTGCCGGGCACCACGATGCGGGCATCCGTAGCCGCCAAGGCTACGGCACGATGGCGCACCGGCACATCGACACGCAGGGTGAGCATATCGGCTGCCGAAACCGCAGCAATGGGCTGTCCTGCCTCGACATAGGCACCGGTGGTGGCATATACGGCGGTGATGACGCCGCCAACTGGTGCTGAGGCGCTACCCGAGGCGGCAGGCGCGCTATAGGCGGCGCGGGCGCGCTCGTAGGCGGCGCGCGCCTCGTTGTAACGAGCCTGAGTGACAAGGCGTTGCTCGTAGAGGGGTGCTAGGCGGTCGAGTTCGGCACGCGCTGCGTCCAACTCGGCACGCGCCACATCGTTGCCGGCAGAGCCGCTCACCACACCCGACTTCACCGAGGCTACCGAGGCTCCGTGATGCACCTCGCTGCCCACGCCGATGCCGGTGCCGAGTGTGACGATGCCCGACACGGGAGCGGCGACCACAGCCGAGGAGGCATCGGCGATGCTGAGGCTGCCCGACGCCTTGACGGTGCCGCCGAAGGGGCGCACCTCGGCGCAGACGGCATGCACGCCGAATTGCTCGGCAGTCGCGGGACCCAGTTCGATAACATCCTCACCGTGAGCGTGTTCCTCGGCTCCATGATTATGACCCGCGTGGTCGTGCCCGGCGTGGCTGTGGGCTTCGTGGTCGTGTCCTTCGTGATTATGTGCTAATTCGCTGTTGTCGTGACCTTTGCAGCCCGACAAACCGACAATTGCAGTCGCCACTATGAGCGACAACAAACCAAATTTATTCATATTTTATCGTGTAAAAAGGTTGACTATTATGTTTATTATCTCAACAAGCATAATAGTCGGCGGGCGGACCGCGGCGCTTGAGCGCAGTGCGGTGCCATAATCCGCTGACGGGCACATCCACCGGGCGGGGAAGGTCGACAGTATCTTCCTGAGGCTCAAGGGATAGCAGAGCCGGGAGGATAGCCAGCGCAACGGCTTGCATCGCGGCAGTGTGGTGGTGGGAGCCGTCGCAGCAGAACGAGTCGAGGTGCAAGGCACACGCGCCGTCGTCGCCCGTGTCATCGGCATCGCCATGATGCTCGACGCAGTGGCACAGCGACACGCACACCGAGCCGTCGGCATCGTGGTGGTGATGCTGAAGGACAAGCCCCGAGAGCATGGCGACTATCACCACGACCGACATCATAATATGTACTATGCGACGTTTCACATCGCAAAAGTACTAAATATTTTTGTCAACATATAGCGCAAAACGCAAAAAAATTGCTAATTTTGCACAAAACAGCAACAAACAGCGATATGAACAAGGTAATACTCTCGGGATTTGTGGGTGCCGACCCCACAATCCGCTATGTAGACACGCGCCCGGTGGCAGAATTTTCGCTTGCCACGCGCGAGCCGGCGCGAGTGGGAGCCGACAAGCGCCCTATCCCCGAGCGCACCGACTGGCACCGCATCGTCATGTGGGACGCCAATGCCGAGTATGCCGAGAAGTATATTCGCAAGGGCTCGCGCCTGTTGGTCGAGGGTTCGCTACGCTCACGAGTGTGGGAGGACCGCGCCACCCAAAAACACACCATCCACGAAGTCTACGTCACCGCCTTCGAGCTGCTCCCAAGGTGACATAATCAACAACTTGCGAGAACCCGCGAAGCGAGGTTCCTCATG
>JBJEDD010000221.1:0-7397 GCA_051871715.1 Muribaculaceae bacterium
GAGCAGCCGTAGAAAGAGTCCTCATTGATATGGGTAACCAGGCAAGAACCGAGGTCGATAGAGGTGAGCGCCGAACAGTTGTAGAACGCCATCTTGCCGATAGTATTGACTTTTGCGGGGATATTGATAGAGGTGAGGGCAGAGCATCCGTAGAAGCAAGACTCACCGATAGTCGTCAAACAGTCGGGCAAAGTAACGGTATTGAGCGATGTGCAATCACTAAAGGTAGCGTAATTCAAGACGCTGGCATTGGCATTAATGACGGCTGTTTCCAAGCCGGCACAACCCTTGAACGCCGCGAAGTTGATGGTGGTGACCGATTCAGGGATTGTGATGTTCTTGATGCCGGTAAGGGAGAATGCGTATGCATCGATTTTGGTATAAGCGTTACCGATATACAGGCTGCTTAGCGAGGAACATTCAGCGAAAGCATAGGTACTGATAGAGCCTTCAATGCCATCAGGGAGAGTGACAGACTCGAGAGCCGAGCAGTATTGGAATGCATTTGCGCCAATGGTCTTGAGTTTGTTGCCGAAAGACATGGAGGTGAGCGCTTTACAACTCTGGAAGCACCAGTTGCCGATGGTCTCCAAATTGTCGCAGCCGGTGACAGTAGTCAGGGCTGCGCAACCTTTGAAAGCATATTCGCCGATGGATGTCGTTGTGGAGGGAATTTCGAGGGACTCCAAGCCCGAATTATAGAAGGCATAGTTGCCAATGGTGGTGAGTTTAGAGCCTAAATTTATCTCCTTCAAGTTGGAGCAACCATTGAACACATTATCACTGATAGTGACAACCGAAGAGAGGGCATCTAAGTTTGAGAGGTTGGTGAGTCCGTTGAAGGCATTGCTCTCGATAGTTTCAACGCCCAATAAACCGGAGACACTGCTCAATGCTGTACAGCCGATGAAAGCGTTGCTGCCGATGGTTTTAACGGATTCCGATAAAGTAACATTAGTCAACGCGGTACAGCCGGCAAAAGTGCTCGCCCCGATACTTCCCACTTGATTAGGAACGACAAAGGTACTCAAAGAAGTACAGTTCTGAAAAGCGCCCGTTCCTATTGATGTGACAGAATTGGGGAATGTGATATGATCCAAGGAAGAACAACCGGAGAAAGCAGACTTGCCGATGGTGGTGATAACGGGTTCAATATCATCATCCAAGTCACTGGCGAAGCGTACACTCTCCAATGCAGTACAACCGGAGAAAGCATTATCCAAGATGGTAGTTACATTCGAGCCAATAAGTACATCTACCACCGAAGAGCCATACTCAGTGAAATAGCCCACTTGAGTGACGGGATACTCACGTTCCTTGGTTTTACTATACATTACGGCAGGAATAGTCACGTTGGTGCCATTGAAGTCGGAGGTAGGTCTCACCGTGTAGTGGTCATCATAATACTCATAATAGAGGTTATTCTCCGTGTCGGTGATGTTGCCCCAATAGTCCTCCTCTAAGGTGGCGCTTACGGGCAATGCGACGAGCAGTCCGACTATCGCCGGCAGCCACGTCTTGAGGTAATGTAGATTTATGCGCATATTTTGATGATATTAATATTTTCTGCGTAAAGTTAGGAATAAAAAGCACTTAGGCGTTTGTGAAAAACTTACAAACGCTTGTAAAAAATGCCCAAAATATCAAAAATTACAAATTACCTCAGTGAGAATTGCGGTATTGCGAGGGCGAGCAGCCGTAGACGCGCTTGAAGGCGTGTGAGAAAGCGCTGGCGTCGTCGAAGCCGCAGAGCGATGCGATGTCGCTGATGGGGCGGTCGATATCCTCGCAAATGAGGCGTGCGGCGCGCTCCATCTGGATAGCGGTGATGAACATCTTGGGGGAGTCGCCGGTGGCTTCGCGCACACGTCGGCGGAATGTCTGCTCGCTCATATTGAGTTGCGAAGCGAGGTGAGCAACGCCGAGGTTGCCGGCGGCGATGCCGGCATTGACAGCGTTGACCACGGCTTGGCGGAAAGACTCCGTGGCATCGACGGGAGTATTGGTGATGGGAACCGTCGAGTTGATGCTGCGCTTGATGTCGGCAATCTCGCGTATGAGGGCGCGGCGTTGACAGCGGTGGCGATATAGCAACACGAGGGCGACGGCAACAATAGCGATGATGATGGCGATGCCGATGAATATGTCGCGGCGGTGTGCGTCGCGGATGTTTTCGTTCTCGATTTGGAGTTGTTCGTTGCCAAACTCGGCGGTGTAACGCGCGAGGGTCTCGGCGGTGGCGGTGGAGTAAAGCGAGTCGCGCAGGGTATTGAAGCGCGTCAACTCGATGCGGGCGCTGTCGGGGTTGATAGACCAGTAACTCTCGTAGAGTCCGCGGTGGGAGTGTAGGCAATTATAGAGGTCGCCCATGTCGGCGAGGAGAGTGGCTGCCTCGCTGAAGAGGGGAATAGCCTCGCTGTGACGATCGAGCGCGAGCAGTACGAAGCCCAATTGGTTGAGGTCGATAGCGAGCGAGTGGAAGTTGCGAGCCTCGCGCAGCACGGGGATGGCGGCGCGGTAGGCAGCCTCAGCCTCGGCGTTACGTCCCAATCCGGCGAGGGCGCTTGCCATCTGCGAGCGGCGGATAGCCATGCGGTATGTGCGGTCGGCAACGGAGTCCTTGTCGAAGGCGCGACGGGCATAGGCGAGGGCGCGCTCGTTGTCGCCGAGTTTGTGATATACCTCCGATGCCATGCCCAGAAGAATGGCATGGCGGGCATCATTGTTGGCGCGGGCGGCATATTCCAAGCCTTGGAGGATGTAGCACTCGGCATCGGAGAGTTGGTCGGCGGCGAGGTAAATGCCCGCGAGGGTATTCATTGAGGAGGAGATGCGGTCGGGGTCGTCACCGCGCAACTCGATGGCGACGCTGCGACGAGCATAGTCGGCGGCATTGGCAAAGTCGCCGAGACGCAGGTAGATGATGGCTGTGATGTTGAGGCAGTCGGCTTTGTAGCAGTCGTCATATCGGTAGAGAGGGAGCGCCTTGAGGGCATATGCGAGAGCGCTGTCGTAGTCCTGGCAGTCGTAGAACCACTCGGACGCCCAATACCAGACGGTGCGGTTGAGGGAGTCGGCGGGCGTTGCCATGGCGAAATGAATGTTTTCGTCGAGGAATTCCTCCTCGGCGAGGTGATTGAAGAAAGAGTTGGCGTTGGCAGCGGAGGGAGCGCTGTCGAAGGCGGCGATAGCATCCTCAACGGCGCCGGCAGCGGCACGGGGAGCCACTGCCAGTGCAACGATGAGTAATAAGGTTGTTATCAGCCGCATAGGTAGCCGTATTAGTCGCGGTTGCCGAAGATGCGCAGCAGATAGAGGAAGAGGTTGACAAAGTCGAGGTATAGCGACAGGGCGCCGATGGTGGCGAGGCGTCCGGTCTCGGAGGCGGGCATCATTGCAGCCATGGTCTTGATTTTCTGAGTATCCCAAGCGGTGAGACCCACGAAGATGAGGACGCCTGCGATGCTGATAATCCAGTCGAGACCGCTGCTATGAACAAAAATGTTGACCACCGAGGCGATAATCAAGCCGATAAGCGCCATAACGAGGATGCTGCCCATCTTGCTGAGATCTTGTCGTGTGGTGAAGCCATAGATGCTCATGGCAGCAAAAGTGCCGGCGGTGATGAAGAAAGTCTTGGCGAGTACAACCTTGCTGTAGCCCCAGAATATCGGGGTGAGCGCTAAGCCGTTAACGAGGGCAAAGAGGAAGAAGAGACCTGTAGCGGCAGGCGATGACAACTTGTTGATGCCGGCGCTGATGCCGATGACCAAGCCGAGTTCGCCCAGGAGCAAGACCCACATGAGCCATGAATTTTGGACGAGGAAATAAAAGTAAGCCTCGGAGGCTGCGGCAAAGAATGCGGTGAAGCCCGATACCACCAGGGCGAGGGTCATCTTGAGGTAGACTTTCTTCATCGTCGAGGACATTACCTGTTGAATTGAGAAAGCCGACTGAGTGGTTGCTGTGTTTTGATAGTAGTTCATAACTTATTCAAATTTAAAAAGTTGAGGTTGGAGAAAATTACATACGTTTGGGAACACGAATGCCGAGCAGACCCATGGCGGCGGCGACGGTGCGCGAGGTAACGGCGGTGAGTTGGAGTCGCTGAGCGAGGACGGCGGGGTCGCTCTCGCGGAGGATGGGACAGTCGTGGTAGAATTGGTTGTATTCCTTGACGAGGTCGTAGGCATAGTTGGCGATGAGCGCCGGGGAGTAGGAGCGACCCGCCTCGGCGACTACCGAGGGGAAGTCGGCAAGGCGCTGAATGAGAGCCACTTCGCGCTCGCCGGGGACGACGGCGCTATAGTCGACGGGCTGTATGCCGGCTTCGTCGGCACGGCGGAGCACCGAGCGCATACGCGCGTAGGCATATTGGATGAAGGGACCGGTGTTGCCGTTGAAGTCGATGGACTCCTCGGGGTTGAACATCATATTCTTGCGCGGGTCGACCTTGAGGAGGAAGTATTTGAGAGCGCCGAGCCCGACGATTTCGGCGACTTGAGCCTTGGTTTCCTCGTCGAGGTCCTGCGCCTTGCCGAGGGAGTCGGCGACGCGTCGAGCCTCGGCGACCATGTCAGCCATGAGGTCGTCGGCATCTACCACGGTGCCCTCGCGGCTCTTCATCTTGCCCGAGGGGAGTTCGACCATGCCGTAGGAGAAGTGCACCAAGTCCTTGCCCCAGGCAAATCCGAGGCGGTCGAGCAAGAGTGCAAGTACCTGGAAATGATAGTTTTGCTCGTTGCCCACCACGTATATCATCTTGTCGATGGGATAGTCGCGGAAGCGCATTTTGGCGGTGCCGATGTCTTGAGTCATATACACCGAGGTGCCGTCGGCGCGGAGGAGGAGTTTGTGGTCGAGCCCCTCGTTGGTGAGGTCAGCCCACACCGAGCCGTCGTCCTTGCGGTACATGGCGCCTTGCTCCAAGCCCTTGAGCACCAATTCTTTGCCCTCGAGGTAGGTCTGCGACTCGTAGTAAATCTTGTCGAAGTCGACACCCATGCGGCGGTAGGTCTCGTCAAAGCCGGCATATACCCAGGAGTTCATCTTCTCCCACAGGGCACGCACTTCGGGGTCGCCCTGCTCCCAGCGGCGGAGCATCTCGCGCGCCTCAGCCATGAGTGTTGAAGCCGCCTCGGCATCATCCTTGGACATGCCTTGAGCCATGAGGTCGGCGAGTTCGGCGCGGTAGTGCTTGTCAAAAGCGACATAGAAATCGCCGATGAGGTGGTCGCCCTTGACGCCGCGGCTCTCGGGAGTGGCGCCATCGCCCCACTTTTGCCAGGCGAGCATCGACTTGCAGATGTGGATGCCGCGGTCGTTGACGATATTGGTCTTGACCACGCGGTTGCCGCAGGCTTTGAGGATTTCGGCGAGGCTGTAGCCCAGGAGGTTATTGCGCACATGCCCCAGGTGGAGGGGCTTGTTGGTGTTTGGCGAGGAATATTCGACCATCACCAGGGGCGATTGGTCGGTGGCGTCGACAAATCCGTGACGGTCGTTGGCGGCGATGGCGGCGAGCACGTGATTCCAGTAGCAAGGCTCGACAACGATGTTGAGGAAGCCCTTGACCACGTTGTAGCGAGCCACGGCATCGCTGTGAGCGACGATGTAATCGCCGATGGCAGTGGCTACTGCCTCGGGAGCGGCATGAGCCGCCTTGACCCAGGGGAATACCACGACGGTGAAATTGCCCTCAAACTCGCGACGTGTTGCTTGCAACACGATGCTCTCGGGCGCTACTTCTATGTTGTACAGCGACTTAACTGCCTCTGATACTGCTTGCTGAATGATTAGATCAATTGACATTTATGTTGTTAATTAGGTTTGAAAGTGCAAATATACTAATTTTCTTGCAATTATCGTGCCACAATATCATTTGTCGATAGATTTGACTTATTTCCAGGAAATTACTTAATAATATGTAATACAGACAAACCGATTAAAATCGCAATTGAGAAACTTGCTAGAGTACCAATCAGTACATACTCCGTAGTTTTTATTTCCTGAGCCTTGCTTAATTCTCCAAACCGAAAAATTGATTTTGCCGCCAATAAAAATCCTATACCTTCAGTTGTTCCGGATAATAAAAAGGTCAAAATAAGGATACGCTCTAAGTATCCAATCCATTTTCCGGCATTAGGCAGGCTTTTATCTGCTGTTTCCAAAGGTGTCCATCTTTTGACGAAGAGACTCAAAAAAACTGAGGTTGGTTTTAATATTAATATGTATGCGATGAATACAACCCAGGTGTTTATGCTATTCCATTCCATTGAAAAAAAGTCACGGTAAAGACCACCGCTATGGTCAAATAGAGAAAGCCACAAGATAACAATGATGGCTAAGTGAACAAGTTGGTCTAAGATGAACGAAGCGAGCCCCTTCTTCATAAACGCTACCTTTATATAATCTATCAGAGTGTGTGAAACAAAAACAACCAAAGGAATTATCCAATTGCTCCATTCTGCGACACAAAGATATGCTGTTAAAGAATGTATGCTACTATGCAAAAGTAGATATATAAATCCTTTAGCGGATTTTTCTTCTTTACCGGTACAAATTTTATCGTTCTGAAAGAAAAAATCGGCAAGGATATGAGCAAATAAAAGTCTTAACAATATAGCCATGGTTATTATTTTAGTGAGTTTGAAATCAAAATATGGTAACGATCAATATACATCTGAATAATGTTTAATTTAGCAGCACTCAATAACTTGCTTATATTTTGTGCGGACTTTTGGAGTTTATTCGCAATCTCTTTTTGAGTATAATTATAAAGCAATGCATAAAAAGCGGCTTGTGATTGTGCGATGCTCCACGAAGAAATAACGTCATCGGCAAATGCTGTGCTTACTCGCAATTCGTCATTCACATCCGACCATCTTGTTTTGACGATGAGTTTCCGTTTGCCCATTTCGTCAAGACCCCTTCCCGAGTATTGAAAAGCCTCCCCGTCAGAAAGAACGACTCTATCAGCGTGATATGATATTGTCCCTACGCCCAAGGAGATACGAGTATCCCAAGGATATACGCAATCCTTCGGTGTACGACTTTTCAACCCGACGCGCAACAAAACTGCGACCTTCATTGCATTTTCGGGGTTATTGATAATCATCTGGAAACTATCGCCTCTAAAAAACTCGATTGTTACGGGTTCAATTATACTCAGTTCCTCGGCTATATTACGCATAGACTCCAACAAGAAGTCGCGATATTCTATTTTTATAGCAGAAGACTCTATAATATCTCCGGTTAAAACGCCTATTATCTTACTCATATTCATAGCCAGTTTTTAATTATCTGCAAAGGTACGAATACTTTTTGAAAAATCAACCAAAAACGGTTGATTTTTGAAAAACAACCACAAACAGTTGATATTTAATTGTTGAGGCGGG
>JBJEDD010000222.1:0-7391 GCA_051871715.1 Muribaculaceae bacterium
GGCAGAAGCGCCGAGTGCCCACACGTCGCCCTTGGCATTGGATACACCGCGGAAGCGTTCGGGCGCCATATAAGCACGAGTGCCGCCGACAGCCTCGTTGGCTACTTCGCGAGAGCCGGCGATGCCGAAGTCGGTGACCAGGAAGTTGAGGTCGTCGTCGATGAGGATGTTGTCGGGCTTGATGTCTTGGTGGATGACGTTGTGGAGATGGAGGTAGTCGAGCCCGGCGGCGACGTCGTGAAGAATCTTGATGACGTCCTCTTCCTCACAGCGTCCGGTCATGGCGGTAATGGAGCCGTTCTCACAGAAGGGGAGCACGAGGTAGGGGGTGCCGTCGCACACCGAGTAATTGGTGGGTGTGAGGAGGTTCTGGTGGTTGATGTTGTATACGGTAACGAATTCGTTGCGGAAGTCGCGCTGCCCGTAGGAGTCGAGCTCATCCTGGGATACGAAGATCTTGACGGCTACCTGTAGGTCGCCGGAGAGCGTGTCGGCAGCGAGCCACACCTGAGCAGAGGCACCCTGACCGAGCAATCTGAGTAGTTTATAGCGATTGTCGAATAAAGTATTTTCTTCGAGAAACATCAGATGATTTGAAAGAAATTATTAGAAAGGCCAGAATTGGAGGATGAGGTCGTCGAAGACGTAGAGAGCGAGGAAAACGACAAGTGCAGTAGCGATGGTGACGATGGCGAGGATGAGAGGGAGATTGGACTTGCTACCGGATTTTTTGCGTTTGCTGTTCTTGGCGTCGGGGACGGGCTCGGCGACGGAGATGTAAGGAGAGGATACTTGGCGTTCGATCCTTTTGGAAGTATCGTTGTTGTGCTCCGAGGGGATGTATGGCTGGATGGGTTGGTCGCCTCGACGCTGGGTGCGCTTGGTGTCGGCGTGAGCGAGCTCGGGGATAAGAGCGATGACAGCCTTCCAGTCGAGGGTATATGACGAGGCAAGGACTATGACGTCGTCGGTGCTGACGTAAACAAACTTGTTGTGGACGGGAGTGTCGTTGATAATCGAGCCGTTGCGCGAGAAATCGGTAAATCGCAGTCGTCCATCGTCCAGAAGAGTCAACTCGGCATGTGAGCCGCTGACAGTGTCAAAGGACTTGTCGACGACGATAGAAGAGTCGGGCGAGCGACCGATAGTAACGGTTTTAGCCATATCGGATTAATTATCGGATGGAACTGGAACTAAGGTGTGACGACGCGTGGGCTGTTCGGGTTCAGCAGGTTCAGCAGGTTCGCTAACGGGCTCAGGTTGATCTTGTGTGTCGGGTTCAACTGTTTCAGTTTCCTGAGTGCGTGAATTTTGTTGGATAGTCGATTGAATGAAACTACTGGATTGTGGGGCCGTCGTTCTTGGTTGACGGCCACTCTGAGGAGCGGGAGTGGGAGAGTTGATGTCGTCGGCAGAAACTTCGGGAGTCTCGGTGATGTCTTCGTTATCGTCATCGTCCACGGTGATGATTTCTTCTTCGTCGAAGTCGCTGTCAGCAGGCTTGTTGTTCTGCACCAAGAATACATATGCGGCGGCAGCGCAAGCCAATGCTATGATGATGAGAATCACGAGCCACAGTTTGGATGACTTTTTACCGCCGGATTTAGCGGTTTTGTTGTCCTCAGGAGCGACGCTCTGAGTTTCGGCTCCGTCGGGTTGGGCATTGTTTGCTTTGTCGGTCTTGGCAGATGCGACTGGTTTGGATGGTGGAATAGTGCGAGCATTAAACTCGACATGAGGCTTGGCGACTTCCTTGGCGGGGATGCGGTCGGCGGTAGACTCGGCACCACCTTCATCAATAGCGGCGATAGCGACGGTGACATTGTCGTTGCCACCGGCACTGAGTGCGGCATCGATGAGTTGGTCGGTGAGGGTATCGACGTTGCCGTTGGATTCTTGAATGATTTGAGACATTTGATTGTCGCGAATCATGCCGCAGAGACCGTCGGAGCAGAGGATGATAAAGTCGTTGTTGCACAATGGTTGAGGAGTTACGAGGCAGTCGGGGACAGCCTTGGTAGTAGCATCGCAGAGGCAACGAGTGATGACGTTGTTGTTGGGGTAGTCAAACGCCTCTTCGTCGGTAATTTTGCCGGCATCGACGAGATTTTGGACATAAGAGTGGTCCTTGGTGAGGCGGATGAGCCCACACTGAGGATTATATACATAAGCGCGTGAGTCGCCGCACCAGCAGATGTGACACTCGCCGTTAATGAGCCAAGCGATGACAATAGTGGTGCCCATGCCACGAGTCTCGGTGGTGGAGGTGCGTTTGATGCGCACGTCAGCCTCTACGACAACGTCCTTCATGAATTTCTCGATAGAGAAGCGATTTTTGAGCACCTCTGGGGTGATGCGCTCGGGAGCGAAGAACTCGCGGACGGTCTGAATAGCGATTTCAGAAGCGACTTCGCCGGCGTTCATGCCACCCATGCCATCAGCGACGACGAGCAGCGCGCCCTTTTCGCCGAGGGAATAAGCCTTGTTGTTGACCCAAGCCATTTGCGCCTGAGAGAGGTCGGCGGCAGCCTGGAAATTATCTTCGTTATTGGTGCGAACACAGCCGGGGTCGGTTTTGGCTGCGATGCGGAACTTGATTTCGGACATTTGAATAAAAATTATTGAGGGACGAAATTATTGCTGAGGAATCTTGACAACGCACCAAGGTTGATTGACGCGAGACGAGGGTACGATTAGTCCGGCGACTTGGAACTGAATGACACCCGGGGAAAGTGTCACGGGGACGAGGTACACGCCGCCAATGATTGTACCTTGGGTCTTGACGGGGTTGATGGATGTATCGCCCGGAGAGTCTGAGAGGGTGATGGGTGTAGGTGCAATCTTGATGAATATATCGGCGTTTTGCACGATGTTATTATTAGCGGGATTAACGACCCACACGGCGAAGCCGTCGAGTTTGCCTTGGAAATCGCCACAGAGGAGGGCTTTGTTGCTCAAATCTGTCTCGGTTGAGGCGATGTAAAGTAAGGAGCCTTCGGCATTGTTGTAGGCAGGTAATACGACGGAGAATTCATCGAGGGGAGCCTTGGTAAATTGGGCGGGATTGGAGAGAAGTGAGAAATAATAACCGCGGTTGAGAGCGGTGTACTGGGGATCGTTGCTAATTTCAACAAAGTATTTGTCGAAGTCCCAAGGTCTTCCGGCGGTGGGTGAGAGGAGGATGCCACGGTCCGAAATTACCGCGAGGGAGAAAGAGTGCCCATAGACCGAGTCGCCCTGAGCACAGAAGCGATTGGAGAGGTCGGCAGAGGCGACGTCGTAGGTAGAGTGGACGATGCGTAGCGACGGAGCGATTGCGTTGCGAATGAAATCATAATTGGCATCGCCAATGAGGGGGTTGGCAGAGACAGCCGCCGGACAGAAGGCGAGGGCGGCGATAATTATGTTACGAAAGAACTTGCTCATATATATAATAATGTGTAGGGTTTATAAATCACAAAAATCGGCGAGAGCAGAAATCGGCACTACACGAGAGCGCCATTGAGCGTCATAGTTGGCATTGCCGTTGCGGAAACCGAGGCGTTCCTTGCCGGAAATGATGCCGACGACGTATAGTTTGCCGTTGCGTTGAGCGAAGACGGGGCCACCGGAGTTGCCGTGGTCGACGGGGTCAGAGGCGAGCATGATGATACCGTTATAGAGACCGTTTTGGCTGACCTTGGAGCTTACATAGTTGGGTGACACGCGGTTGGTGGTCATGAGTTCCTCGGTGCCGACGTTGCGTGGGAAGCCGAGGATGTGCAGCTCGGTGCCAATGCTGAGATTGGAACTCCACTCGGCATCGTAAGCGAGACCGCCACTGCGACCGAGGATGATGTAAGCCCAATCGTCATCACCGACAGTTGACTCGGAGTATTTGATGGGGTAGGAAATGACTTCGCCCGACTCGTCGGTGATGTCAACAGTGCCGACGGTGTATTCGGTGTCACCGGTGACCCAGGGCCATTGTTGCGGTGTATAAGAGTACTCGATGTAGTCGCCGTTGCCCGAGATACCTTGGAGCTTGTACTCAACATCATTGCTGAGGTAGTTGTGGGCAGAGTTGATGAGAACGGCGAAGTTGTCATCGAGGTCTTGTTCGTGAATGTAACTGAAGTCGATGCAGTGCTTGGCGGTGACGAAGCGACCATCGTTGAGTAGGAAGCCGGTGCCGGAGCAACTGAGGACCTTGGTGCCTTGGAAGTAGAATGTGACAACGATGTAATATACGTCCTTGGAGAGCGCGGCAAAGGCGGCGGGAGCGGGAGTGCCGTTGTCGGCGGCACGATGGGCGGTGCTTAGGGCACGCTGAGCGACGTCATTGATGTTGACGAGGGATGCGTTCATTGTGGCGAGTTGACGAGCCAAAGAGTCGACTACCTCGGCATTATTTTGGTTGTCTTCGATAGCCTCGGCGAGCATTTGACGTTGGTCCTTGACATCGTTGGCGACGTTGTTAACAAAGAGTGTGAGGTAAACGATGGCGGCGATAGCAAGGACGAGGCAAGCACCTACAGCGATAAGCCCGTATTTGTAAGGCTTGAGAGCTTGTTGTGCAAAGAGGTTGAAGCGCTGGGTGAAGTTGATGGTGCCCATGCGCGAATTGTTGCCGGAGGGGATGATGAAGCGAAGTTTGGGACCATTGACCGAAATTTGGATTTCATCGCCGCTCTGCAGATACCACTCGGTGTCGATGCGACGACCGTTGAGCAGAGTAGAGTTGGTCTTGGAGATTTGAACCAACTTCCAATTGTCGCCATCGCGGACAATGGCAGCGTGGCGACGCGAGACGGTCTTGAAGTCCTCGTCGAAGCGCACTTGGCAACGAGGGTCGCGTCCGATCTCGATGTTGTCGAGGATGATGCGTTGAGCCTCGCCCATTTGGTGAAATTTGGAGGTTACGCAGTGTTCGAGGATGTAGTAAGTCTTGTCGGAAGGGTTGATGAGCGAGCTCATGCCATTGCCGATAGCACTGGAGAAACTTCCTGATATTGATTTGGTTGCATTAGAAGCCATGGTGAAAAGAGTAAGGGGGTTAATAGCCTTCGGCGCGCAACTTGACATCACCTACCGAGATGATATCACCGGGCTTGATAGCCATGCCGTTAACAGATACTTCGGATGAGTTGACATATGTGCCGTTGGTAGAGCGTTTCCATTGGTTGAGTGTATCAGATTTGACCCACTGACCGTCGCGGACGACCCACTCGCCGATGACGTAGTCGAGTTCAAAGGTACAGTGCCGGCGCGAGAGATAGACTGATTGGGTTTCTTTGATGTCGATATCGTTGTGAATAGACACATCGCGGCGGCCGAGGGTGAGGATGGCGCAATCGCCCTTGAGCATGTCGTCGAGGCGGTAAACGCGACCATATTCCTCGCCTTGCATGACGCGGAGGAGCAATCCGTTGACTACTTTGGTTGAGAAGTCTTGGTTGTTGTCGTTGTTGGCAATCGAGGCATCTGCTATGGCACCGGGTACAAAGGTCAGGGCGTCCTTGGCGCTCTGGATGCGCTTGTGGAAGTTGGGGTTGAGGCAACCTTGGAGCAAGGTTGTCCACTCGCGACCATTGGAAATTTTCTTGAGTGGGGATGTGTCCCAGTCGCCATTGCGTCCGCGCTCGATGTAAGGCATAAGGTCGCGCTCGCTATCGAGCTTGCCGAAGGGGAGTCGACCGTTGCTGAGGAGCTGGTACATCATCACGCCGAAGGAGAAGATGTCGGTGGTTGGGAGGACAGTGGCATCGCCTACGGGCTTGACTTGCTCGGGTGGCATGTATGCGTAGGTGCCGAAGATTTGCTTGGGTCGTCCCATGATGTTACGCTCGGTCATGCGCTTGTTGCGGTCGCCGGCGATACCGAAGTCGGTGAGGGCATAGGTGCCGTCGCTCTTGCGGAGGACATTCTCGGGCTTGAGGTCGCGGTGTACCTTGCCGGCAGCGTGGAGGGCGATGAGACCGTTGAGGACATCGTGAGCAATCTTGGATAGGTCAAGTTTGCCCTGGGAGGAGAGGTGAATGAGGTCTCCACCCGGGCAGAATTCCATGACGATGTATGGGTTGCCGCAGAGGAAGCCATGGTCGACCGAGTGCACCAGATATGGCGACGAAATACGCCCGGTCTCGTATTCCATATCGAAGCGTTGGCTCAGTTGGTGTCGGATCTCGGGGTGGACTTCCCAGAGGCGGAGGAGCTTAAGCGCGTATTGCTCGCCCTGGGGGGTCTTCACCAAGTACACGACACCGAAAGAGCCCTCGCCCAGAGAGCGCTCGACGGTGTATCGGTCGGCGATGACGTCTCCGTTTTTGATGCGGACTTTTTCGATGACAGGGATAGGTTGAGCCATAATGCTATGGTGTTAATCTTCGTCGCAGTTGAATTCAATCATACGAGTGCCCATGAGGATGATATCGCCGTTTTTGATTTCGAATTTACGACCGGCTTGAACGAAGGTGGTGCGGAAGGCAGATTTGTCTTCGATATACCACTTGCCGTCCTCAAATGTGATGCGGGCTTGTTCTTTGGAAGTGATAGAGTTGTTGCCGGGCTCGACGTTGCTGCGGTTGAGGGAAACCGATTCGCCCTCGAAGGGGAGCTTGGCTTTGGAGAGGTGCTCGCCTTCGCGGGGGCACAATGTGAGGGTGAATTCGGGTATGATGCGTTGCACCAAGGGATTGATAGTGCCACCAAAGTTGTTGGCGGGTTTGAAGAATTCCTCGGGAGAATTGATGGTGGGCTGGCGCTTGATTGCAGGTGCTACAGGCTCAGGTTCAGGCTCGGGTTGAGGCTCGGGAGCCGGAGCGGGCTCGGGAGCCGGAGCGGGGGAGGGCTCAGGAGCGGGAGCCGGTGCTGGAGCGGGTTCGGGAGCCGGAGCAGGCTCGGGTGCGGGTTTGCCGATGATTGAGCGGCAGTTGGGGCACTTGTCGGCGTCGGCTCTCAGAGGATAACCACATTTGGGGCAGAGGTGGGGTTCGTCGAAGTCGGCATGTTGCTCAGGCTGGGGCTCTGGAGTGGGAGCCGGTGCGCTGAATTGAGGCTTGGCAGCGGGAGTTTCCGGGAAAACATCACCCTCGTAGACAGTGCCGTTGAGATTTACAGCGGGTGCTTGAGGTGCTTGAGGCTCGGCAGGTTGGGGTACGGTAGCCGCCTGCTGGCTCATCGGGTTCTCAGAGGGGTCCAACAGACGGGTGTGGCTCTCGGCTTCGGCTTGTGGAGCCGGTACATTCACGTCGCTCAGTGGCGAATTACATTTGCTACAGTGGGTGGCGCCGGGTTTGTTGGGCCAGCCGCAATTTTTACAACGCATAGTATTGTCAGTTTTTATTTGTTCTTTTTTTCTAAGTGCAAAATTACAAAAAATATAATGATATGCTAATTTTTAAGATAAATAA